>CADCQE010000207.1 GCA_902803505.1 uncultured Lachnospiraceae bacterium
ATAGATCCTTATCTTATTGGTTTCCTTCATGAACTCTCCTTCATCCATCGCACGGACACGCAGGAATCTATGCTCATGCGCGCCCGGATATTATTTATACTAGTTAACCTTAGTAATTGCCGAAGGCAATTGCTTAGATTAACTGCATTTAGGGAAAACGAAAGGTTCTGCGCAGCAGATCATTTCGTTAACGGCTATAATAAGCTTTCTTCAGAATTGCGATGACATCTTCCTTCGTCACGCCCTGTCTCGGGTTAAAGCCGAGAACCGGCTCCTTCAAAACGTCGTCGGCCAGGCGGTCAAAGGAATCCTCCGGCACACCCTGCTCCTTTAAAGTGCGGATGCCAATCTTTATGCACAGATCCTTGAGCGCTTTTGCGAGCAGGTACTTGTCCTCATCAAGCTTGCCGCTGAGAGGAAGGTCGATCGCTCTGGCCAGGTCCACCATCTTCTCCGGGCAGGCCTCGGCATTGTACGCCATCACATATGGAAGGACACAGGCATTTGCCATGCCGTGTGCCAGGCCGAAGTGAGCGCTCAGCGTGTGGGCGATGGCATGGACGAAGCCGAGGTTGGCGTTGGAGAAGCTGAAGCCCGTGATGATGCAGCCGAGCATCATATTCTCCCTGGCCTCCATGTCGGCGCCGTTTGCCACGACTTTCGGGAGGTTTTCATACAGGAGACGGAGACCGCTTATGGCATTGTATTCCGTAAGGGGCGTAGCCATATTGGAAATGTAGCTCTCCACGGCGTGGGTAATGGCATCCATGCCGGTGGCCGCCGTGACGCCCACGGGCATTGTCTTGGTAAATTCCGGGTCAGCAATGACGTCAGAGGCCACAATGTTGTTGTCGATGACGACATATTTAATCACCTTCCTGGTGTCGATCAGGGCGCTGACATTCGTGATCTCAGAGGATGTGCCGGCAGTGGTCGGAATCGCGATGAGGGGAAGGCAGGGGTTCTTCACCATGTTCATGCCGCCGTAGTCGCCGATGCTGCCGGGATTCGTCATCAGCACATTGACGGCTTTCGCCAGGTCAATACTGCTGCCGCCGCCCACGGCTACAAAGCCGTCTACATTGGCTTCCTTCGCCAAAACAGCCGCTCCCTCCACGACCTCATTCGTGGGATTCGGAATCACGCCGTCGAAGATAATGTATTCGATCCCTGCTTTCTCCACCTGTGCCACGATCTTTTCGGATATGCCTGCTGCCTTCACGCCGCCGTCATAGACGATCATGACCTTTTTGAGGCCATGTCCGTTCAAGATCTCCGGAAGCTTATCCGCAGCACCTTTTCCGAAGGTGATGTTGCTTTTCACAAAAAAGTTATAGCTCATATATGGAATCTCCTTCCTGAAAATATGCTGGTTAACCTTAGTATACTGGTTAACCTAAGTAATTGCCGAAGGCAATTACTTAGATGAACTGCATATAGGGAAAACGAAAGGTTCTGCGCAGCAGATCATTTCATTAACGGCTATAGAAACAGGATACTGCATCTCACCGAATGATCTTGTAGTAGTTGTCCTTGTGTGCGATGGGTTCCGGAAAGCCGTTCTTCGGATAGCCGAGAATCACATTGCCCACTCCGATGTAATCGTCTTCATAGCCCGCTTCCTTAAGGAGCTCTTTGCCGAGCGCATCTTCAAGCATGCCGTCGGCCCGGTTGATCCAGCGGCCGCCGAGGCCCAGGGCATACGCTGCGTTCAGCATATTGCCGATGCAGAGCGATCCGTCCTTAATGGCATCCGGCGTGCTGGTGCTGGCCGCAACGACGATGACGGTCGGAGCGCCGTAGAACACGTCCCAGCCCTCCGGGGCGCCGGCGATCTTTGCATTCAGGGCACAGAGCTTTTTGATCCACTCTTTGTTCTGCACGACGATGAAGACGGCGCTCTGGCGGTTGCCGCCCGAGGAGGCATTCATGCCGGCCTCAAGAACCTCCATCAGCTCTTCATCGCTGATCTGCTCTTCCCTGTACTCCTTCACGGAGCGCCTCATCTTCAGATCCTGTAATGTCTCCTTCACTGGTCTTCTCCTTTATTACGGTTCAAAGTCAAACTTCACGAATACTTTCTTCCCAGTATATTTCTTGAGGGATTCCTCGCCGTCCAGCACGCGGATCGCGCCGGCTGCCATGGCTTCCATCTCAAACTCGCCCGGATACGGGGTGACCGGAGCGATCCAGCCGCAGGAATCCGTGATCTGGGCGACCAGATCCTTGTTGTGGACCATGCCGCCGCCGAGCAGGATGCCGTCCACCTTGCCATGAAGAGCCGCAGCCATGGCCCCGATGCCCTTCTCGATCTGGTAGATCATGGTATTCCAGACCATCTCTGCGTATTTGTCGCCCTTTGCGGCGCGCTCAGTCAC
This sequence comes from uncultured Lachnospiraceae bacterium, assembly GCA_902803505.1. GTDB lineage: Bacteria > Bacillota > Clostridia > Lachnospirales > Lachnospiraceae > Chordicoccus. The sequence goes on from CADCQE010000207.1 coordinate 2,379, forward strand.
TTCGATGGCGTCGGAGATCCCGAGGTGGCTCACGAAGCCGCCGGTCCTGGAGCAGAGCTTTCTCGCATCCTTCGGATCGATATTGTTGTCCGCCAGATAATCGAGAAGGTCATAGACGGAAATGGATCCGCAGCGGGTGGGAGCCATCGGTCCCTCGCCGCCCACGATGTCGTAGCCGTCGATCATCCGTCCCCCTCTGTGTGCAGAGACAGAGATGCCGCCGCCGATGTGGCAGACTACATAATTGCACTCCTCATATTTCTTGCCGAGAACTTCCTTGCTGTGGCGGATCGCCGTCTCCTTCAGGTTCAGTGCATGGAGATGGACCGTTCTGTACACGCCCTTGATGCCGGTCATGCGGGCCAGGTCCTGCAGCTCATCCGTATCCGGCGGGTTGACGACGAAAGCCTTTCCGCCGTATTCCCTGGCGAACTCGCGGGCCAGCTGCGGGCCGAGGGTGGCGGGATGCACCACACCATTGGCGCAGCGCCTCGCATGATCCAGGATCAGGTCGTCGATCTCGTACGTACCGCCTTCCACAGAGAGCAGGCCGCCGCCTCGCCCCACAAAGACATCCACGCCGTCCAACGTGAGATTCTGCTCCTTCAGGATGTCCAGAATCATGTCGCGCCGGTAAGGAAGCTGTGCCGGCATGTCTGAGTATTTCGCCAGCTCAGAAGCATCATGAGCGACATTTTTTGAAAAAATGCATTTGTCCCCGTCAAACATTGCAATCTTCGTGGATGTAGAACCGGGGTTGATGGCAAAGACACGATAACTCATACTTTCCTCCTCTATATGGGATATCTCTATATGGGACAAGGTACAGCGGGGCAGGCACGCCCGCCCCGCTGCATCAGAATTACATCTCTTCTTCGACCAGGTCTACAAGCTCTGCCACGGTCTCGCAGGCAGAAGCTTCCTGCAAGGTTACGGCTGCCTCCAATTCGTTCTCAATCTCGGATACCAGGGCCACCATCTGGATGGAAGCGCCGTGAAGATCGTTCTTAAAGCTTGTCTCTACGGTGATCTCGGAGGGATCCTTCTTGTAAGAGATCGCTACCAGTTCACATACTTTTGCTTCCAGTTCTTTTCTATCCATATCCTTTTCTCCTTTTCTCATTTCCGATTAAAAAATGCAATATGTCCGCACTGCTGATTCTTCCAGCGGTTTCACTCCTCGATCAGGTCAAAGACCACCGTCTTGTACCCGTCCCTCTGGTAGATCGCTGCTTTCACCGGCAGCGGAAGCTTTCCTTCCTCAAGGAACTGCTTTCTCTTCTTCTTCGTCATCCCGCGGACGACGCCGTTAAAGCGGGAGCCCTCTTCCAGCTCGATCTCCCCATAGCAGAACTTGCCAAGTGCCTTGTATTCCGGTTTGGAGGAGAGCGGCGCCGGCATTACGATCGAATGCAGCTTCGCATTGCCGCTGATCTCGTACCACTCCGTCTCATAAGACCCGCATGTATTGCAGGCATAGACCGGAGGAAATTCCACAGCCCCGCACTTCGGGCATTTCCTGCCCAGGATCTTCCCTTCTTCCAGGGCTTCGTAGAATGTCTGTGTTACTTTTTCCAGCTTGATCGCCATTTGGAACCTCCTCCCTTATTCCGCTGTCCGGATGATGTAGGTGCAGATGTTCTGGGCACCGCCGTAGCCCCTGAGCATCGCAGTCTTCGGAATCTTCTTCATCTGAGCCTCGCCGGCCTCGCCGCGCATCTGGCGAACAGCCTCATAGAGGTCCGCAAGCCCCGATGCCGCATGTGCGTGGCCAAATGCGGTACGGCCGCCGTTGGTATTGATGGGCTTGTCTCCATCGTATGCGGTACGGCCCTCGCAGATATATTTCCAGCCTTCACCATAGGGAAGATAGCCGGCGATCTCCGCAGAGATGAGATGTGATGTGATGATAAAATCATTGGAGTAGAAGACGTCGATCTCTTCCGGCTTCACACCAGTAACTTCGGAGACCTGGCGGACTGCCTCTTCCGTGGCGTTCACTTCAAAATGAGGCGTGATGGCTTCGCAGGCGGCGCAGCCTACACCGAGTACTTCGATGGGCTTGTGGGACTTATTGCCCATATACTTGTCCACCATCTCCGTGGCGCAGACGATCACTGCTGCTGCACCGTCGCACTTGATCTCAAGGCCGCCGGCGCGGAGGAAATCACCCATTCTGGGGTTGAAGGGGGAGCGCATATAATCCATGACGTCGTCAAAGCCCTGCTCCTTCGCTTCTTCCTCATAGGTCTTCTGCATAATTGCCAGAGGGTTCTTAGAGGCATTCTTC
>CADCQE010000208.1 GCA_902803505.1 uncultured Lachnospiraceae bacterium
GCAAGCACCCCCATATCGTCCGCTATGCCCACAACCGGAATATTATCGGAGATAATGTCCTTCTTCTTGATCAGATAGATCAGGGAGCTCACCATCAAGGCGATCACCTTCGGCGATACCTCCGAATACTCCCTTGTGATATAGCTCTTGATCATTGAAATCATCACTGTTACATCCGCGAGCGACTCCCCGATCACCGGGACCTCCTTGAGCTTTATCTCGATCTGCTCGAGCAGGTCCGTGATCTTAGACGGATCCTTCATCATCTCCTGGGCCTGGCTCACGCCGCTGTTCAGCAGGGCCTTTGCCTTGTCAATACTGACCGAGTTCAAAAAATCTGCCATATGCTTTCCCTCCATTCTTTTATGCCTTTATAGGATCGCTGCAATCCTGCCCTGAGCAGGAAGGATGCACGAAGTTCACGCACATCATAGTGAGATCATCAAACTGGGGCGCTTCCCCGACGAAGGCCTGTACAGCTGTACTGACGGTCCGCAGAACCTCTTCCGGATTCTTGTCCTTCGCAGTGTTGAGCGCAGCAATCAGGCGGTCTGTTCCAAAGAGTTCGTCATTGGCATTGGTCGCTTCAGGAGCCCCATCCGTGTAAAGGAACAGGGAAGAGCCGCTCTCCAGCGTAAAGGAGTACTCCTTATAGTGGACACCTTCCATTCCTCCGACGACAAAGCCATGCTTGTCCTTCATCAGCTCATAGTCTCCTCCCGCATGGCGCACAATCGGATACTCGTGGCCGGCATTGGCGGCCGTGATCACACCGCTTCTCAGATCCAGAATGCCGAACCAGACCGTGACGAACATATCCAGCCGGTTGGTCTTACAGATCTGTTCATTTGCCTTCTCCAGCACCTCATGGGCCTGATACCCTTCCGATGCCAGATTCTTGACAATGATCATGGCCGACATCATGAAGAGCGCCGCCGGAATTCCTTTACCGGACACATCCGCCATCACAAGGGCGAAATGCTCGTCGTCGATCAGGAAGAAGTCATAGAAATCTCCACCCACTTCCTTTGCCGGATTCATACTGGCATAGATCTCGAACTCGCTCCGGTCCGGATAAGGCGGGAAGATATTTGGAAGCATCTCCGCCTGGATGCCGGTAGCCACGGAGAGCTCCGTCCTGAAGCGCTCCCGTTCGGCGGTAGCGAAAACCAGGTTCTTTTCATAGACAGTAATGTCTGTCTCCATTTCCGAGAGAACCCCGCTCAGTTCCTCCAGTTCATCCCGGGTTTTCACGTTCAGGTTCTGAAAATAAAGCTTGTCCTGTTCTCCCGACTGCCGGCCCTTTGCATAGCTCTCAACTGCGGTCGAAATCTTACGGATGGGCACCGCAATACGGCGCTTCATTACAACCCGGGTGATAAGAATGATGATCACGAGGAGGATCGCCAGTACGACAAAATAGATTGCCGTGAAGATTCCTGTCAAAGCACCCAGAATAAGTCTGGAGACATCAGACATCGCCAGGCCGGCGACCTCCCCGTCCGGTCCCTCGATCTGTGTGCCGCATGTGAGCACACTGCCATAGCGCTCGGAAGAGCTGGCAAAGAAGCGCAGCTCCCCTGCAGGCAATTCTCCGAGGAAGGTATCAATCTCTTCTTTCTCTACGCTTTCCCATTCACCGATCGGGCATACGTAGCTGCTCATATTTTCACTAAAGTCCAGAAGATATACAATCGCAGACGTCCCGACATCATACATGGCGAGATAAAAGTCCTGGAAGCTGGCCGTGTGGGTAAGCTCCAACACCAAGGGAGAAATCTCTTTTATGAACGGATCCTCCTTCATCCCTTCGAAATAGGCGCGGTACTCAGGGGAGTCCACATTGACACGGATGTCCTCCGGTATACTGCGATAAATGCTTAATACCTTATTCGCGTAATCTTCAAATCCCCCTGCCTCTTCTACCAGGACCTTAATCGCAGCTGTTGAAGTATTTCCATCAATCGCCATCATGGTATCGACTTCTAAATTTAAGAATACATAACTCATGATCGTTGCAATGATGAAGATCACCAGAGACACGACAAGAACCAGGCGCCGGATCCCCTTCGGAAGGGATCTTCTTCTTCTCTTTTTTTCCTCTGCCATATACACTTCCTCTTATTCAGATTCCACTGATTCCGCAGAAATGAGATTTTAGAACGGACGTAAACAGATGTTTTCTTATAATATAGCACAATTTCGCTTACGATTCACGGCCAATCTGCAATCAGGTTCTGGCTCATCATGCTTGCATGGGGGCTATAATTGGCTGTCACTCGCAAAGCTCATCATTTCATGTTATAATATTGTTCAACTGCTTGTCGCTGGCCGCGGGATGTTTAAAGCATACGAAGGCGGCGCACATTTTTAGCATTCATGTAAAGGAGCCCGAGAATTTATGAGAAAATGGAAAAAAATGATAAGCATTCTTACAGCATGCACCTTACTGACAGGATCCATGGCGTGTTATTCCACTGTGTCCTGGGCCGGGGTCAGAGAGAACAAATCCGCCTCGGAAGAGACGGAGGATTCTGCCGCCGGGGAGGCAGAGAGTGCTGTGTCCAAAGAAGCGGAAACCGATCCGAATAAGCTGGAGACCTATTTCGAGGGACAGCTGGCATTGGAAGACATCACTTCCCTCAATCGCGGCACCGAGAAGGTCTATTCCCACAACGGGCGCGTGACCTTTGTAGACGGGACCTGTACTTCCAAGCCCGTGACCAGCCCCGAGGATGCTGCGGCAGTGGTCAATTCCATGATGGCTCTGATCGGGGCAAATGCCCAGACTGAGTTCGTCCCCTGGCGCACAATCACGGACGCTCTCGGCAATACTTATTACATCTTCCAGCAGATGTATATGAACACAACGGTCTTAGGCGGCGCTGTCAAAGTCATCACGGACGCAGACGGAAAGATGCTTGCCTTAAGCAGCAGTGTCGAGTCCGAGATGCCGGAAGTGGATTCGGAGATCAGCATCACCGCGAGGGAAGCACAGACCATCGTGAAAGACCAGATCTTCCGGGAGTCCGGTGTGGCACTGGAGATCTATGATCAATACACAGATATGGTGGTTCTGCCTTGTATCCTTAAATTTGATATCGAAGCGGAGGACATTCCCAGCCGCTTTGTATGGGTTGTCTATTCAAACAACCCCGGCAGCATCGACAATATCACGTCCGATCTCCCGTACCTGGCTCATTACGTCTCCATGTCCGGTGAATACCTCTACAACATCCCGGCCATAACCCCGAATGATGAAGCAAGCCTCAGCGGCTCTAATGCCAGCTACGTATTCGAATTCATGGAGCCGGCAGACTACACGGGCTATGTCGATCTGTCCAACGGCGAAGAGAAGGAGATCACCGTGACATTGATGCGCGACACACGCACGGGCATGTATTACCTTGGAAACATCGAGCGGAAGATCGTGGTCGCCAGCTGTTATGATTACCTGTATAACGATGGACAGATTGTCCTCGAAGCAAGCCGGGACAATCTTGAATGGGACCAGGTTGGCCTTCTGTCCCTCTACAATTACTGCCGTGCCTACGACTATTATAAGGAGATCGGATGGTTCGGAGGCGACGGCGAGGAGACACCGATCCTTATTCTCAACAATTTCTGTGACGACCATTACAACGGGATCAACAATGCCGCCTACATCGGGGAGTTCTACGGCATGCAGTGCTTCGCAGCGAGCAACATCAACGACTTGTCCCAATGTCTGGACGTCATCGCCCATGAATTCACTCATTGCGTGACGGGCTCCGTCATGACTTATAATTCCTATGTGAACGACTATGGCGCGATCAATGAAGCGCTGAGCGATATCCAGGGCAAGAATTGTCAGATGATGGCAGGCGATGTCGAGCCGACAGACTGGACACTAGGCTCGCTCAGCTTAACGCCTGCCCGGGATATGGCGAATCCGCACCTGTTTGCGCAGCCCGATTTCACATGGGATATTTATTACATGTCTACCACGAATACGCCGACAGCCTCCAATGACTACGGCGGAGTACATCTCAACTCCTCTCTGCTCAACCGCATTTATTACATGCTGATCACTGAGGGAGGCATGAGCCTTGAGGAAGCCCGGCTCTTCTGGTTCGTCGCAGACTGCGCGATGGTTCCCCAGACAGATTACGTACAGGTCACCGAGCTCCTCCCCTGGGTACTGAAGGTCACCGGCATGGAGCAGTATGCGGATACTTTGAAAAAAGCAATCGCGGAGACCCGCCTCTCCGAGAAAGAGCTGCCCACATCCATCGGCGATGACAGGGCCATAGTTACATTGAACCTGCCGGACACGGAAGCATTCGATACCTGTAACTGGAATCTGCTTCTCACCACTATTGATGTGGAGGGAACGATCGACTGGGCATCCGAACTCGCTTCTGATCTGATGGAAGGCGACTTCTCCGCTCTGCCGCAGTTCCTGCAGGATTTCATCTCAGAAGAACAGGAAAAGGCTGAGGAGACCTCGGCTCTGGAGAAAACACTGAACGCCGCAGGAAGCGTAGTCTCGCTGATTACGGATACCGTCTCTCACTTCATCACCAAGGGTGACACGAAAGCCGCAGAAGAATTGCAGCCTTCTGAACTTGTGGAAGACAATCCGCAATTAAAGGTACTGATAAAAGAGATCCAGGAGTGGCTTCGTATTGAATTGCTGCAGCTCGTCTACACTTCCATCGGAATTGCCGGTCAGGACGGAAGCACGGTCAACATGGTCGTTCTTCCGGGACACTGCATCCCCGTGCTGCAGCACGCCACATTCGGTCCGGTGTCCGACCAGCCTGACCAGGTCGTCATAGCAATTTATATAAATGGAAAATGGTATGATCTGAAGCTGAACGATCTGTATGGAGTTACAGAAGAGAATACCGAGGAGGTAAAGGATTCGCTGAATGACTTCTTGAATCAAGTGCTGACAGATCTCTTTGGCAAGAATCTGGAAGGGATCCTTGCCATCCAAAGTCCGGAAGACCTCCTGGACTACCTCGCGATTGAAGTGAAGGGCGGAGAGATTCTGGAGCTCTCATCGGAAGGTCTGGATCAGATCGTCATCCCGGAGCCCACGCCCTTCGAGGAGAAAGAATTCGGGACGCTCACTCCGGGAAAGATGTCCCGGCCGAAGCTTGATGATACGGCGGTGGATGAAGCTGCATGATATTTAAGCGGGGGCGGTTCTTTTGCGACAAAAGAACCGCCCCCATTGTTCTCTCTGCAGCCCTCACAGCTCCTCTGTAAAATTCCCCAACACCCTGAATTCCGGGCAGATTTCTTCCACCTCCCGCAGGACCTTCGCGCTTGCCTCATCCGCAAGCGATGCCTCCAGGTCAATAAAGAAGCGGAATTCAAAATCCTTCCCAGGTATCGGTGCACTCTCAATCTTCAGCAGGTTGATCCCCGCATCTGCAAAGCTGCTGAGAATGTGCGCGAGCGATCCCGGCCTGTGGGGCAAAGTCAGGACCAGGCAGATGCGGTTCGCACCCGGATACAGCACCGCTTCCTTCGCGACACAGATAAAGCGCGTATAGTTGTCGCTGCTGTCCGCTATCCTCCGCTTCAGAATCTCAAGACCGTAGAGCTCAGCACAGTCCGGGGATGAGATCGCCGCCAGACTGGGGTTATCAGAAGCCGCCACAGTGCGGGCGGCAACCGCTGTGTTGAGGCAGGCATGGACCTGAACCTTGTCGCCGAGGGAATGCAGGAACTCTGCACACTGGCCGAGAGCCTGCTCATGGGAGATGATCTCCGTGACATCCGCAAGCTTCGTCCCTGCCTTTGCCAGGAGAACATGCTCAATGCGGAGCGTGAAGCCCCGGACGATCGACACGTTCTCCTCTCCGATCACCTTGTACACTTCTCTCACGGACCCGTAAGTATTGTTCTCGATGGGCAGCACCCCGAAATGGCACATCCCCTCACTGACAGCTCTCGCCACCGCGCGAAAGTTCTTAAAGTAGAGAAAGGTGCCCTCAGGAAAGAGATGCTTTGCAGTAATCTCTGAGTAAGCCCCGGCAATCCCCTGGCAGGCAATCATTCCGCCTCTTGGCAGTTCCGTTTTTTGAATCAACATAGCTGTATCCTCCCACCCGCTTTAGCACGCAGCCCGAATCAGCTGCAGTTCTTTCACCAGCTTGTCAAAGACAGCGGGCGTGATCGACTGGGGCCCGTCGCACCAGGCGTGGGCGGGGTCGTTGTGGACCTCGATCTCTACACCGTCGGCGCCGCCCGCGACAGACGCCTTTGCCATCGCGGGAACCAGGGCCGAGCGCCCGGTCGCATGGCTGGGATCAATCAGGATCGGAAGATGCGTAAGCGTCTTCAATACCGGAATTGCGGCGAGATCCAACGTGTTTCTTGTATAGGTCTCAAAAGTGCGGATGCCCCGCTCGCACAGAATGACATTCGGGTTTCCGCCGGCGAGAATGTACTCCGCGCTCATGAGAAGATCCTCGTAGCTCGCAGACATTCCCCGTTTCAGAAGGATCGGTTTCTGCGTTTTGCCCAGCTCCTTGAGAAGGGAGAAATTCTGCATATTTCTCGCGCCCACCTGCAGGATATCCACATCCTCGAAGACCGGGAGCTGGTTTGCATCCATGATCTCCGTGCAGATCGGAAGACCCGTTGCCTCCTTCGCCTCAAGAAGCAGGCGAATGCCTTCCACCTGCAGGCCTTGGAAGGAATATGGAGAAGTGCGGGGCTTGAAAGCACCGCCCCTGAGAATTGTCGCACCGCTCTCCTTCACCGCCTTGGCGACCCCGATGATCTGCTCCTTGGTCTCCACGGAGCAGGGACCTGCAATTAAGGTCAGCGTGTCTCCTCCGATCTGCGTGTCGCCTACGCGCACAATCGTATCCTCCGGATGGAACTTTCGGTTCGCATTTTTATAGGGCTCCTGAACACGCTTGACCTCCTCCACGATGTCCAGGGCAGAGATCAGGTCCATATCGATCCGGGATGTGTCTCCGATCAGGCCCAGAATGGTCTGATGAGCGCCCACCGTGGGATGGACGTCAATCTTTCTCTCCTTCAGCCAGCTGAGTAGTCCATCAAGCTGTACCTGATCCGGATGTTCTCTGAGTATAACGATCATGTTCTTTTCCTCCTCTATGCAGCAAGTGTTCTCCGGCTGTCATCATTCATAAAATGTTCTGCTGTGCACAGTAAAGCATTTCAGCCTCTGTTGTCGGAGCTTAAATGGAATCAAAAGAAAATGCCCCGCAGCCGGCCGGCTGCAGGGCTTAAATGGATCATCGAAATACCGGATGATAACCGCCTGTCACACCACGCCTAAGCTGCCCTGCCCTCTGAAAAAGGCAAAGCCCGTAAAGGTGAAAAAGCAGTTGTCCCGATTCGCGATCATTTTCATAAAGACTCCTTCAAAACATCAAAAACGTTATCACTTCTCCCTGCCCTCTGTCAAGAAGCTTTTTCACGCATACACAATCAGTGCAATCAATTCCTTCGTCTGGTCCGTAAGATTCCGGACGGCATGGCCCGTACCCGCCGGACAGATGGCGACGTCACCGGCATTGACCGTCACTTTCGTCCCGTTGTCGTCATATTCCAGTGGTCCGTCCAGAAAATAGAACAGCTCGCTGTCCGCCTCATGGACGTGAAAACCGATCCCCGTCCCCGGCTTCAGCGTGATCCTGCTGAACAGCCGGCCCTTCTCACAGAGCTCGGCACTTCCCGCAATCAGACTGGTGAGCTCCACGGTGCCTTCTCCGCCCCGCATGTGCTCGCGGTACTCCACATTACATTCCTTTGCTTTTCTGATCATGACTGCTTCCTTTCTTTATCCTGTTGCTGTATGCAATGTTACTATTCAGGGCCCCTCCCGCTGCAATACACACTTCATTCCCAAAGATCTTTCTTCCCGGGGAAGACTTATAGTATAATAGCAGAGACAATACAAAGAGCATCTCAACTGCAAGCGGTTCATGCGGCGGAAAGGGAAAAGAATGCGTACAAACATAAAAGAGACAGTGCTGCGTCTTGTCATTCTCTTCATAGGACTGATCATTGCCCACCTCGGCGTCACACTGTTCCTGCTGACCGAGCTCGGTGCAGATCCTTTCAATGTGCTTGTACAGGGCATCCGCCTGTGCATCATAAAGACCGGCTTCATCACTCCCACGCACGGCACCGTTCACATGGTGATCTGTTTCCTCATTATCCTCGTCCTTCTATTCGTTGACAGACATTACATAAAAGCGGGCACCATCGTCTGCATGTTCTGCGGAGGCCCCATTATCGATTTCTTTACCTGGCTCCTGCAGTCCTTCCGGATCGAAGCAGCCGCTCTTCCCGTCAAGATCATAATCCTCGTAATCGGCTGCGTGATCCTTGCTTTCGGCATGACCATTGTCATCCGCTCAGAGGCAGGCACCGGGCCTAACGACTTAGTGGCCGTCGTCATCAGTGAGAAGACTCACCTCCGCTTTGGCGCCGTGCGAATCGCCACAGACGTCATCTTCGTATTGATCGGCTTCCTCCTCGGAGGCAAATTCGGTGTCGGCACAATTATCTGCGCCTTCCTGGTTGGCCCGGTGGCGGATTTCTGCATGCCCTTCTCCGATGCCATCGTCAAAAAAATCCTGCGCCTCCTGTAAGTCTGCGTCTCAGTCCCCGGTCCTGCACATAGACATCACCCATCTGTAGCTGAGACCGGCAAGCAGTCCCGCGATCAGGATGAAAATGAGCGCCAGCAGCTTGTGGTCCAGGCGCGTTCCCAGAAAGACAACCAGCACCACAAGTCCCATCACCACAAGCATATTGGGCAGGAGGTAAATGGTAACCGCCGAGCCCTGCTTGATCACCTCGACCTCATTTTCCCAATCGAGCCGCATATGCTTTATGCCGCACACACAGCCCCAGGCAGTTGAGAAACAGCACAGCGCAAATCCCAGGACCAGGTACAAGACCATGTCGGTCACCGGCACTTTCGCGGATATGCACATGCACAGTGTGGATAAGGCCATAGCCGGAACCGTCAGGTACATATTGAAGAGCATCTTTCCCTGATAGATCGTCTTCTTCTCGACCGGCAGACTCTGGAGAATCCAGTAATTCTTCCCCTCCAGAGACGGCGAGCACGCCGTCGTGGCCAGCATGCCGATAAAAAAGTATATGACAAATGGAATTGCCGGCTGCAGCATGCCAATATCGAAATTCACGTCGTGTACTACAAGCCCGACGATGCGGCCAAAGCCTGCGACAAGCGTCACGATGCCGATGAGGACGGCCAGAATCGGTCCCACTCCGGCATTCGTCATGTAAGTGGTAGAGCCCGTCATGCGCTTAAATTCTTTGAAAACAATTGCCTGGCGGACGCTCCGCTGCTTCTGTCCGCTCATTTTATAATTCTTCGATGCAGCATGGGACTTGAGCGCGGAATTGATATTCCTGTAAGACCTTCCGACAATAAAGAACACCAGAGCAAAGATAAGGGCACTAGTGGCGACCAGAAGAAGCGCAGAGAGCACATTTCCCTTGGTGACAGAATCGCTGAACCATCTGGCCGGAAAATAGATTCCGGAAGCATTCTCAGTGAAATCGGAGGCCTTTTTAAGAGTCTCCTCCACTTTGTTATTCTTGAACACACCCTCTATAATAAAGCGGAGCGAAAAGCCGAGGATCACGATGAGCATCGTGAGCACAGTCTGGATAATGTTGGTCTTTCGGAAGCCGGCGCTGATCCTTGCGACCAGAAAGCCCAGAAATGCTGCAATCAGCATGGGGATCACCGGAAGGAAAAATGCCAGTATGATCCACAATGGGTAAATCAGGAAATTCGGATGTGCATAAATCCCGTATCCGATCATCATGGAGAGCGAGATGCTCAGGTACCAGGGGAGGCTCTTAAGATACATATACAGGAACTTGCAGGCCGCCACCGTACTCGATGAAAACGGGAGGGACATCAGCATGTCATATTCCTTAAAGTTGAACAGATACCCGTTCGTCTTGAAGAAGGTGAACAGAAAAGCGAGCAGGCTGATCACCAGCGCACACATCACCGGCGCGGCCTCGATGAAGCCGTAGGTCCCGTATCCGACACATATCAAGATACCGAATGCCACCAGCATAGCATATAGGATCGTCGTTCCGATATATCCCCAGACGATCCTTTTTTTCTTCTTTTTGTCCGTGGAATACTTGAAGATATTTCTCTGGCTGGTGGACAGAAGTAAGGTCTTCAGAAGAAGAATGCTGTTCTTATTCATTGTCTGCCTCCAGGAATGTTTCCTCTAAAGAATGGCCCTCCGTGAGCTCTTCCATGGTTCCGGATGAAACGATCCTGCCGTGCTTAATGATCGCGACCTTGTTGCACAGCTTCTCCGCCACGTCCAGCACATGGGTGGAGAAGAAGATGGCCGTGCCCTGCTTACACATCTCGTGCATGATTTCTTTGAGCGTAAAGGTCGCCTTCGGATCCAGTCCCACAAAAGGCTCATCCAGTACAAGGAGTTTCGGGCTGTGGATCAGGGCTGAGATAATCGCCACCTTCTGCTTCATGCCGTGGGAGTAGGACCCGATCAGGTCTCCCAGGGCGTCCGTGATCTCAAAGAGATCCGCGTATTTCCGGATGCGCTCCTCTCTCTCTGAGGCGCTGATGGAGAAGACGTCCGCCACAAAATTCAGGTACTGGATCCCAGTCAGATTCTCATACAGATCGGGATTGTCCGGGATATAGGCCGTGATCTTTTTGCATTCCATCGGCTCCGTCTTGACAGAATGACCGTCAATAAAGATCTCTCCCTCTGTAAAATCCAGAACTCCAACCACGGCGCGGATCGTAGTGGATTTGCCGGCGCCGTTGTGGCCGATAAAGCCATAGATATCTCCGCTCATTACGCTGAGGGAGACATTGTCTGCTGCCTTTTTTCCCTCAGCATAAGACTTCGAATAATTTCTGATCTCGAGCATTACATTTTCACTCATCTTTTCGTGCATCCTCCCCTTATCCCATCTGTGTTTCTTGAGATCCGGTTTCCTCTTCTTTTTTCGGATCATTATATTGCGTGCAGGAGAGGCACTCTCTCCTGCACGCGATCAAGCTGACGAAACTGTCTATGAAGCTTGTTTTATGACTCCTTCTGAAGCTGAATGGTCACCTCATAGGATCCGTCCTCGATATTGAAGATATCCTCGAGCTCCGCATATCCATCCGGCACCTCGGCAATATGCACCTCATAAGGCCCAACAGGCGCTTCAAAAGCAGCCTCTCCATTCTCATCGGTGGATTCGAACCTGCAGCTTGTGTCATTGCAGAACTGAACTGCGACATCTTCCACCGGTCCATTCTCATCGACCACCGTGATCTTGTAGAGAGCCACGATCTCCGTAGAATCCTCCGCATCAGAAGCAGCTGCCGATTCGTCTCCGTTCAGCAGAGCCTCCAGCTTGCTCTCATACTGATCGACGGCCGCTCCGAGAATCGGAGTATCGAGAACAACGCCCTCCTGATCCACAAAAATGGAGGTCGGGTAAGTCATAACATCTTTGAGCGGTCCTTCCGGAATAATGACGTTGGGATAATTTGTCCCACTTTCTTCCATCAATTCTTTGGCAGCCTGAATCGTGTCCTCATCAAAAGCATCCTCGAATTCGATGCCGACGATGCCGCAGCCCTTCTCCTGCATTCTGCTGTGGATCTCAGCCAGCTCCTCCATCTCACCGAGGCAGTTCGGGCACCAGGTGCCCCAGAGATTCAGCATCGTAATCTTATTTCCGGAGAACAATTCCTCACTTGTCACGGGATTTCCATCCAGATCTGTGGTAGTGAACTCCAGCTTCTGTCCGGCCAGTCCCATTTCCGCATCCACCGGTTTGTAAAGATCCGCTTTCTGCACCATTTCCAGCAGAACCGATTTTAATTTTTCAAATTCCTCAGCATACTCCTCGCCGATAGTGGACAGATACTCTTCATCTGTTGACAAAACGGCATAAAAAGTATACCCATCGGCAGAACCGAGCTCCTCTGCGTTATCATAGTCAAATGGTTTGAGAAGATATTCTTCGCACGCTTTTCTTGCTTCGTCATAACTATCCTCTGTTGCCATCAGTAAGATGGGTAAGCTCTGCGCCTTCTCGTACTTCTCACGCTCTTCATCGCTGAGCTCCGACGCACTCGCCAACGCATTCGCCTCCTCTGTAGGAAGCCCTACATAGACGAAGGTCATTCCGTACGTGTGATGATCATCATCCACAGCACCCAGGGCATAAGGGATAATAATCCCCTTGGTGTTTTTCAGTTCCTCAGGGAAAGCAATCTTCATCCCGGCAGCATCAAAAGAAATCTTCTCCTCTGATGCCAGAACTGCGAAATTCATAGACATGGCAAGGAAAATCGTCAATATTACAATACATGCTTTCTTCATTTCTATTATCCTTTCTTTGATAATATTATTGTGAAGCAGACACTCGAAATGATTACTTCGCACTCAGCAGCCGTCCTTTCTCGCCGGTCTGGATGCGCTTCACCTTCCGGGACGTGGTCTTCTCAAATTCCTTGTCCCTGAGGCGAAGCCGCAGAATTCTCTTGACCGGTGGAACTTTCTTGTTGATCTCCTCCACCTTCTTTCGGAATAAGGCCTCCGCTTTGCCGGCATATTCAGGAAATGGATAAACTTCGGCAGTGATCTGCTCCTCCTCGGAGTAAACCATGACCTCTGCCATCCACTCGCTGCCCGCAAAGTAATTCTCCAGTTCCTCCGGAGAAATATTTTCTCCATTGCTGAGGATAATGAGGTTCTTCTTCCGGCCGGTGATGTAGATCCTCTGGTCCTTGACATAGCCAAGGTCCCCGGTTTTCAGCCAGCCGTCCTCGGTAAACATTTCCTTTGTGGCTTCTTCATTCTTATAATAGCCCAGCATCACGGAGGGGCTCCTGGCGAGAATCTCCCCGTCCTCCACCTTCACTTCGCAGTTCTTCACGACTCTTCCCACGTCCTCTCCGGTAGAAGGATCTGCCAGGGAAGAGGAAGAAATTCGCGGAGAACATTCCGTCATGCCGTACCCCTGCAGGAGCGGGATTCCCATCTTGGCGTAGGCCTTGGTAAGGTCCGGGTTCAGATAAGCCCCTCCGCAGAAGATCACTCCCAGGTCCTTCCCGAATACCGCACGTCCGATCATTTTCATCGGCAGCAGAGGATTCTTTTTCTTCTCCGCCATGATGCGGCGGTAGATCGTCTCCACCATGAGGGGAACCAGCAGCATCTTGGTGGGCTTGAAGAGCTTGATGTTCTGCATCAGCCGGATCAGGGAGTCATTGATGCACAAGGTCGCGCCGTAGCGCAGCGTGAGCAGCACGTCACAGGTGAGACAATAGGCGTGATGGATCGGCAGGACCGTGAGCATGATATCGCTGTCACTTCCCTCATTGTCACAGCAGCAGGCGTTGTCAATCAGATTGGCATGGGAGAGCATAACGCCTTTGCTCTTACCTGTCGTTCCGGATGTGTACAGGATGCAGGCACATTGATGGGGGTCAACCGCTGCGGGCTCCGCAGGCGCGCTCTGCGAAAGCAGTTCTGTCAGGGAGAACACGCCCTCTTCCGGAGTGAAGCACACATATGAAGTGATCTGCGGGCATGCACTGCGCATGGATTCGATCAGCGCCTGGAAGCGCTTATCGTAGAAGAACACAGTGACATCGGCCCGGTTCAGGTTGTCCATGATCTCCTCCGGGGACAGCTGCGGATCAATCGGCACGGCTACATGCCCGTTGAAGGTGATCCCCAGAAGAGATGTGATATAAGCGATACTGGAGGTTCCAAGGAGACCTGCGTGCAGGACCCCCTCTCCCTGGGAACTCAGCCAGGAGGCAAGCTTACGGCAGTCTTCGGCGAGCTTGCCGAAGGTCTTCTCCGCGATCTCCTGTCCCGCCTTCTCCCGCAGGTAGACCTTATCCGGTCTCTCTTTTGCAGACAGAAGCACCAGATCCTGAAGCGTCTTTAATTCACTGGTATTCATAGACTGTCCTCATGCCTGTTTCTTTTCGATGTAATTCATGATGTCTTTTACTGTATAGATGTCGGTGAGCTCACTCTCATCCACGGTGATGCCGAATTCCTCCTCAAAATCCCCCATCATGCTCATAACAGCGAAGGAGGTGAGGCCGAGCTCTTCGGCCAGCTTGGTGTCTTCCTTAATCTCTTCAGGCTCCACTTCCACATAGCGTGTCATAATGTCTCTGATTTTTTCTAACATCTTCTCTGTCCTCCACAGATCTTTCCTTATGTGCGTTACCCGTCCGTTCTGCTTTGTATGGTGTTACATCCAATCCAGGATCTCTCCGATCGCTCTGTTGGGATCCTCTATGCCGCGGAAGATGGCCCGGCAGAGATAATAATACAGTTCTTCAATCTCCTGCAGGGAGACAGAATTCTTCTCATATTCAAAATTGAAGCTGAAGCCATTGTCCGTGGGCCTGTGCATGACAGTAATGTAGATGTGCTGCATCGCCACTCCGTTGGAGTACCATTTGCTCTTAAAATTCATCTCAGGGATCTGCTGCCCCTTCAGCGTAGCGAAGGACATGGGCTGATAGGTCAGCGTAGTGCATTCGTAGCCCGTTCCCTGAGGCGCGTTATAGTGCGCACCGGTCGCTCCCATGTAGGCGATCGGATCGTAGTTGGCATGGCGGAGAAGGGCATTCTCCTTCGCCTGGACGATCTTCAGTGCCTCAAGGAAGGTGGTCTCCGGTTCGATGACAGTGCGCAGGGGCCAGAAGTGAATGCGGGTTCCGCCTGACTGGCTCTCCAGGACCGTGCCGCGGCGCGCTACAGCGTTCTTCACGCTCACGTCCTTCTCATTTCCGGAAAAATGCGAGAAGGTAGTGCGAAGTCCAAGCAGCAGGATGACGGCAATGGGGATCCTGTGCTCCTGACTGAACGCAAGCAGACGTCTGGAGGGGTCGTCTTCCAGCTCATAGACCTGGATGTCAGCCTCAATGTCGCCTGTGGCATAGCAGGAGCGCAGATTGGGATTGTGCATCTGTTCCCTGAGCTCCAGCAGTCTGTTCCTGGAGCTGAAGGGGGTGTAGATCGGTTCCGGCTCCTCAAGCTTCTGCATCCAGAACTCTTCATCCTTCTTTCTGGCCGGGCTGTCCTGCTCATAGGCAAGATCCAGCTTCAGCTGCGAGAGATAGCTCTTCGGAAGCTTCGGTGGCTGGACATTCTCAAACTTTTTATAACAATAGAGATTGAGCACATAGCTGTAGAAGCTGATGATAGAAGAGGAGTCCATGGTCATGTGATGGACCTTCATATAGATGCCGTTGTAATAATCAGGGAGCTTGATCATGACGATCTCATTCATGGGGCCGCCGTTCATCTCAAGAGGAATGCGGCTCCACCGCTTCATCTCCTCGTGGGCATCCTCCTCGCGCCAGTGGGAGAAGTCTACAAGCTTAATCTCCCTGTCCTCCGTGGGAACCAGATATTGCATCAGATTGCCCTCTTCATCCGGAGACAGCCTTAAGCGCATGGATTCAAATTTCCGGTAGCCGTCATAGAGACATTCCTTAAGAGTCTCAAAGTCGATGTCTCCGTACTGGATGTAAAAGCCTGTGGCAATGTTCAGCAGCTCGCCTCTATTGCAGGCTGACACAGTGTAGTAGTGGATTCGCTGCGCTGCGGTCAGAGGGTAAGCCTGGACTACCGCTCCATTGACATTCATCTCCTTCATCTTGTGCTCCTTTCTGCCCATATTCACTGCTTATCAGTTCCCTTGATATTCTCAGCAAAATCGTTCTTCTCTCTCATGCGGCTCTGCAGCACATCAGATACTCGGGGCACTGCCCGGCTCCCACTGCGGCCGGTCAGGGATTCTTCACATCTTCTCCCATCACCTCTGCAAGAAAGTCTTTTTCTGTCTTTTCGTAGAGGGAAGGATTCTCAAACAAGCTGGAGCCATGCCCGGCATTCTCCATGAACAGCAATTGCTTTTTGCCGGTGCAGACGTCGTAGTTCATCTGGCTCATCCAGGTGGGGACAAATTTGTCTTCTTTCCCATGGATGAACAGAACCGGCACCCGGTTATTCTTCAAGGCATCCACTGTGGAATAATCGTCGTAGCGGTAGCCTGCCATGGACTGGACCCGAAGATTCGTGGCTTTCAGAATCGGTGCCGGGGGAAGATGATAATTCTTCTGGATCACGTAGGAGAAAATGTCACTGGGGGAGGTATAGCCGCAGTCCGCTATGACGGCGGACACAGTCTCCTGGATCTCGGGGAGCCCGAGAGCCATGAGCACGGTGGCGCCGCCCATGGACGTGCCGTGGAGCACGATCCGGATGTCGGTCCCGAAGCGTTTCCGGACATATTTTACCCACTCCAGTGTATCAAAGCGGTCCAGGATCCCGAAGCCCACGTATTCTCCGTCGCTTCCCCCGTGAGCTCTCAGATCCAGCAGCAGCACCTCATAACCCATCTCATGGAAGAACTTGGCGTGTGTGGCATTGTCCATGGCCTTGCTTGTAAAGCCATGGTGAATGATGACCAGCTTGCGGGAAGGAGCCGGGGCGGGCAGATAAAAGGCGTGAAGCCGCAGTCCGTCAAAGGACTCAAGCCACAAGTCCTCCATATGCTGTGCCTGCAGCCACTCTCCCACCGGCGCCATCTTGAGCGCATACCCCGCCATCTTCTCCGGGTCCGCAAATTCCTTGATAATATCCTGACTTGTTTCTTTGGGACGCATCAGTGTCCTGTTGATTAACATGGTCGAAGCAATCCCCGCAGTCAGGCCTGCCGCTCCAACGGATGCTCCCGCCAGAATCAATGCCAATTTGTCTTTATCCATAGCTGCTACTCTCCACTTCCCGGTCCGGGTCCGGCCCGCCGGTTCCTATACTGTGTTATTCTTCGATCTTATTCCGGACGATATCTGAGAATTTCAGTGCTTTGTCCAGATCCCCCTCTGCCTTGAGAGTACCCTCGTCATAGGCCTTGCCGGGATCAAGCTCTCCCCGCACGAGCCTGAAGAAATCCTCTCCGCTGATGGTGATCATGCACTGTCTGTCGTAGTACTCATAGGGCTCCACGGAGACCCTTCCGTCCTTGACCTCCACATAGAACACGCCCTGTGCTTCTCCGATGATATTGATCTGTACCGCAAGAAAGCCGATTTCGGAAATATCGGCGGTGGCCGCCATGTCCCTTGCTTTCTTCAAAACGTCTTCAAAAGTCACTTTTTTCCCCCCCTTATCAAAAAAGTATGAACAGTAACTTCCGCATGGTTCTAATTTTAATGGAAAGATATGTTTGTTTGCAACAGAAATCTTCTTGAAACGTCATTTCTGTCTTGATACAATAGAATGAATTTTCAACCTGCTGTCCTGTTGCTTTTTCTTACGGCCTGCCGAAGGCAGATGTTTTCTGAAAATGCATATAGGGAAAGCGAAAGCTTCTGCACAGCAGATCCTTTCGTCAACGGCTATTATCCATCATGATCATAATTAAGGGAGGACTCTTTCATGGCTTGGTATGACGAGGCAGTCTTTTATCATATTTATCCCCTGGGGCTCACCGGAGCACCCAAACAGAATGACTACGGTGAACCGGTACACCGGCTGACCAAACTGCTGCCCTGGATCGATCATTTAAAGAAGCTGGGGTTTACGGCCCTCTATATCGGCCCCCTCTTCCAGTCCGTCGGACACGGATACGAGACCACAGACTACAGAACGCTGGACAGCCGTCTGGGGACAAATGAGGACCTCAGGAATTTTGTGGCGGCCTGCCACGAAGCCGGGCTGAAAGTGATCTTCGACGGAGTGTTCAACCACACCGGGCGCGACTTTTTCGCATTCAAGGATCTTAAGGCCAATCGTGAGAATTCCGCCTACAAGGATTGGTACTGCAATGTGAATTTCTGGGGCGACACGGAATATCACGATGGGTTTTCCTATGAGAACTGGGGCGGCTACAATCTGCTGGTGAAGCTGAACCAGAGAAACCCCGCTGTCCGGGATTATATCTGTGATGTCATCCGCTTCTGGGTGAGCGAATTTGATGTGGACGGCATACGGCTGGATGCCGCCGACGTACTGGATTTTGATTTTATGAAGGCTCTCCGGCGGACGGCGGATGAAGTCAAGCCGGATTTCTGGCTCATGGGCGAAGTCATCCATGGAGACTATTCCCGCTGGGCGAACGAGAATACGCTTCACAGTGTGACGAACTATGCGCTTCACAAAGCTCTGTACAGCGGTCACAACGATCACAATTATTTCGAGATCGCTCATACAATTGAGCGCACCCGCGGCCTCGTTCCGCCGCACATCAAGCTGTACAATTTCGTGGACAACCACGATGTGGAGCGCATCGTCACCAAATTGATGAACAAGGCGCATTACCTGCCGGTCCACATTCTCCTCTACACCCTCCCCGGGATCCCCTCTGTCTATTACGGCAGTGAATTCGGGATAGAGGGCCGGAAGGAGCGCTTCTCCGACGATTCCCTCCGCCCCAGTATTGACCTGAAGCAGCACCGCGGCGACTACAAGAGCAATACCTACACTATGCTCATCTCCGCTCTTGGCAGGATCCACAGGGAATGGGCAGAGGATCTGGTGAATGGAGATTACCGTCAGCTCTGCCTGACCAACCAGCAATTTGCCTTTGCGCGCGGCAGCCTCATTGTGGCGGTAAATAACAGCGACGGGGAAGGCTGGATTGATGTAGAGGCGAATCAGAGCTCCGAATATGTGGGACTGCTCAGCGGAAAGCATATAAAGAGCAGCTCCGGGAGACTGCATTTCAGCCTTCCGGGCTGCAACGGCGAGATCTTCGCTCCGGTCCGGGACAAAGAACAGCTGAAGACTTGCGAAGCACAGCCCCTCTTCTTCTCCGATGCCGAAGCGCAGGAGGGCAGCTCCAAAGCCGCTCCCGCTTCTTCCGCACAGGCTGAGCCTGCCCCCGCCGAAGTCAAAGCTTCATCGGAAGCACCTGCCGCCGTCACCCCGGCGCAGTCCGGCCCGGCCGCTGCAGCAGGCGGAGAGG
Organism: uncultured Lachnospiraceae bacterium; assembly: GCA_902803505.1. Taxonomy (GTDB): domain Bacteria; phylum Bacillota; class Clostridia; order Lachnospirales; family Lachnospiraceae; genus Chordicoccus. The sequence goes on from CADCQE010000208.1 coordinate 19,027, forward strand.
ATTCCGCGCCGGCTCCCTCTGATGCAGAGGCGAAGCCCGATCAGGCAAAGGCAGACGTTCCCCTGGAAGAGGTTGAGATCCCGAATATTCCGTACGACCTGATGACAGTAGATCAGCTCCAGGCTGTGATCCTGTCCAAGATGGCGAAGAACGGGCCAGTCACGGATCAGATGCGCAAGGACATCACCGACAACATCTGGCACAATTCCCTGGTCAATTGGGCCAACAGCTTCCGCTGAATACTTCTATCTTATATACTAGTTAACCTTAGTAATTGCCGAAGGCAATTGCTTAGATTAACTGCATATAGGGAAAACGAAAGCTTCTGCGCAGCAGATA
>CADCQE010000209.1 GCA_902803505.1 uncultured Lachnospiraceae bacterium
ATCTGCTGCGCAGAACCTTTCGTTTTCCCTATATGCAGTTAATCTAAGCAATTGCCTTCGGCAATTACTAAGGTTAACTAGTATATTATTTTTTATATAAAGAAAGAGAGGAAAAACAAGTGGCTGATTATGTAAAAATGTGGGAAGACCTTGGGATGGATCTGGAATCTCATGATATGCTGTGCCAGGTGCTGCCGACTGCGGTAGGAGATGTGTTCTTAACCCAGCAGAACCGTCCGAAAGCAATGGATTTCTGGGATCTGGTCATCTCGGAAGTACACGGGATCAGGCCTGCCGAGCTGATTGAAGAACAGAAAAAGGGCAGAAAAGTATTCGGCACCTTCTGCGTGTTTGTCCCGGATGAAGTGATTGTAGCCGCCAACGGGATCGTGACCGGTCTGTGCGGCGGATCTCAATTCTGGGTTCCGGGGGGAGAAGCGGTTCTTCCGAAAAACACATGTCCTTTAATCAAGGCTTCCGTAGGAGCGCGCCTGGGACGCACATGTCCCTTCTTCCGCCTTGCGGATGTCTATGTCGGAGAGACAACCTGTGACGGAAAAAAGAAGGCCTATGAGATCCTCGGCAAAGACGTCCCGATGATCATCATGGATGTTCCGCAGATGAAGCGCCCGAAAGATATCCTCAAATGGAAGGAAGAGATTGCGGAGTTTGCAGCGAAAGTGGAGGAGATCACCGGGAATCCGCTCACGGTGGAGAAGCTGAAAGAGGCAATCCATATCATCAATGAGAAGAGAAAAGCCATGAAGCGCGTCTATGAAGCCAGAAAGGCAGAATGCGTGCCGATTTCCGGACGCGACACACTTCTGATGACACAGATCTCTTTCTTTGACGATCCGGAACGCTGCGCGAAGATGTGCAACCGCCTTGCCGATGAGCTGGAAGAACGCGTGCGGGACGGTGTTTCAGTGGTTCCGGAAGGTACGAAGAGGATCCTTGTGACAGGGACGCCTCTTGCTGTCCCGAACTGGAAGCTCCACAACATCATCGAGACGAGCGGTGCCGTGGTAGTATGCGAAGAGATGTGCACAGGTACGAGATATTTTGAGAATCTTGTCGATGACAGTGGTGAAACACTCGATGACCTATACATGGCTCTTTCCGAGCGGTATATGAAGAATAACTGTGCCTGCTTCACACCGAACCCGGGCCGTGTGGAGGATATCATCCGTCTGGCGAAGGAGTATCATGCCGACGGCGTGATCGATTGCAGCCTTAAGTTCTGCGGCCTCTATGACATAGAGAAGAAGTCGGTTGCTGAGGCGCTGAAGGCAGAAGGTATACCGGTTCTTTCCCTGGAAACAGACTATGAGGATTCCGATGCCGCGCAGCTCCGTACAAGGATCGAAGCCTTCGTGGAGATGCTTGACCAAAAATGACCCGATATTACATACTGTTTGAGAATTATGATCAGGGGCTTGCCCTTCATGACCTGCTGGACAGTGCCGGCGTTGCAAACCGGATCGCCCCGGCTCCGGCATCGGCCCGCGGCTCTTTGAGCTGCGGCATGTCGCTCCTTTTAAGACCGGAGGACATTGAGGCTGCAAAGCAGGTCATAAGAATGAACAATGCTGCCTATCACAGCATCGTTCCGCTGGAGGACCAGCTGAAATCGCGCCGCGACAGATATTGTTGAGGAAAAGGGTGGCCTGCAGCGGGAGGGGCCGTGAATAGTAACAGGCGGCTGCCGATTGTGAATAAGAGAGTAACTCAGCACTGTGATTGGTGCTGAGTTTTTGTTATAATACTACAGTAAGGACAAAGCCCTCATTATGGACTGTTTTTGCGATCAACATCATGTGCTGTATCATAAGGAGAGAGTGACGATGGGAACAAGACGAAGCCGGATCACAACTTTTTTGACATTCTGTGTACTTAGCTGTTTTCTGTTTTCTGCATATGTGTTTTCTGCCGAGCCGGAGACGGAAGAGAAGTCCTCGCCGACGGAAGAGACAGAACAGGGAACTGAAGGGACAGACGAAGCGGAAGCGGACATGGCTGAGTGGACCATTATGCTTTATCTTTGCGGGACGGATCTGGAGTCAGATGGCGGAATGGCGACAGGTAACCTTGAGATGATCTCAAAGACCATACCGAACAGTAAAGTCAATATGCTGATCGAGACCGGCGGAGCGAAGAGCTGGCAGTCAAAGGAGAAAGTCGGTATCGAGATCGCTTCTGACAGGCTGCAGCGCTGGAGATACAGCGAAGACGGATTTACTCTGGAGGATGAGCAGAAGAGCGCCAATATGGCACGATACGATACACTTTCAGACTTTATTCGCTGGGGGTCGGAGAACTATCCGGCAAAGAAGAACATGCTGATCATCTGGGATCATGGCGGCGGGAGCTCATCAGGCTTGATTGTGGATGAGATCTATGACGATTCAATGATGAACCTTGAGGGTCTGGAACAGGCCCTGCAGCATGGCGGCACCCATTTAGACCTGGTGATGACGGATGCCTGTCTGATGGCAAGTCTCGAGACTGCTCAGGCGGTTCAGCCATATGCAGATTATTTTCTGGCCTCGGAGGAAATGCTTCCGGGACAAGGAACCAATTATCAGGAATGGCTGCAGGCGATGTATGATGAACCGGAATGTGACGTTGTCCGGGTCGGGAGAAATGTCTGCAACGCAACACAGATTATGTATGCCGAGATGGAGTACTCCACCGAGGTACACGGAATGACCTTCTCTCTGATTGATCTGAGCAGGATCGGAACGGTGGCCGGTGCTTTTGAAGAATATATGCAGGAGGCCCTCGGGCTTCTCGAAGACCCTTTGGCTTTTGGGACATATGTGAACGCTGTCAGCAATACGGAACGGTACAGCTTTCCCACCATGTGGGATCTGTATGATCTTGCGCGCAGATCCATGAACGGCGGGATTTCAAAAGAAACGGCTTTGAAACTGGAGAATGCAGTGGATGATGCAGTTGTGTTCAATGTTCGCGGTTCCTATCATCCATATTCCCACGGGCTGTCAGTCTATCAGTGCTATAACGGCGACCGGGCAGAGCTTGACCGTCTTGCACGAAGCTGCAGGAATCCTTGGCAGCTTGCTTTTTTGGATGCTGTCAGCTCCCGATGGGATGCGCCGACCTGGGTTATTGACATCGTCGGGGATATCCCGCAGCTTGAGCCGGAATATTACACGGCGAAGTTCGATACAGAGATTCCTGAGGATCAAAGCGTACCCCTTCTGTACATTCATTCCGGAATCAACACCGGAGGGTATATACGCTACGAGCTGCAACGATATGATGATGATCTTGATCTATTCTTTATCCTCGGTGAGAGCGAGGATGTGAAAATGCTGGATATTAGTGAAGAGGATTTGACATTCGCGGCAAACTTTACAGGGAAATGGCCGGCAATCGACGGCACGTTCCTGAGCGTCAAGAGCAAGGAACAGCAAGGACATATGGTTCTGATGGATGCAATGATTAATGTTCCGAGCTGGGATAACAGAAAGGAGAATCTGCGGATCATAGCGGATTATCCGAATCTCATTGATCCTGATCAGGAAGAGGCTGCAGAAGAGTCTACGGTTTTTTCCACAGAAGAGGCCTCAGAAGTGTATGAGGGAACATCCACGGAGGAGTCTGCGGAAGGCGCTTTGGACGAGAATCAGGAAGAGCGTGAGGTGAGGTATGAGATTGCAGGTGTTTGGGATGAATACGATTCCTCTACGGGTCTCCCCCACCGCAATACCTTGCCTCTGGAACAGATGGGTGGAGTCGAAATGGAGATCTGTGCGCCGGTCTACAGTGACTATCTCAATTCTGTGGGAGATTTGAGGTACTATGATCCCGTCCCTCTCAGCCCCTTCCTTGAAGTCAGGGATACCGTTCTTCCGGCAGGAAAGTACCGGATTCGCTACTTGATCCAAGACATGCTTGACAAAACGTATAGTACAGATTTCTTCTATCTGACATGGGACGGAGAGAATGCTGTCTATGAGGCTCCGTATGCGGTGGATGAGCAGGCTGAAGATCAGGTTGAAGAACAGATGGAAGAACAGGAGGCTGCATAATCCGGATGAGCATGGTCTGATCCGGATCGGTTACCGTGATCTTTGTCTTCCGTTCCCCTTTGATTCGACGGAAGCGGCTGTAGTGGCGATGAAAAAGGGGAGATTGACTGCGTCTTTCTGGTCAACCTATACTAGTTAACCTTAGTAATTGCCGAAGGCAATTGCTTAGATTAACTGCATATAGGGAAAACGAAAGGTTCTGCGCAGCAGATA
>CADCQE010000210.1 GCA_902803505.1 uncultured Lachnospiraceae bacterium
CGCGTGCTCACAGTAAGCGGTTTCGCGGAGTTCACGAATCACGGCAACTACGAGCAGGATGGTGTGAATCTGCAGTACTCCCGCTACATTTCCCGCACGAGCTTCCGGGACAACCTGCTCCTGCAGCAGATCCACGGCAATCTGGAGGACGCTCCTGAAGACAGAAAGCCCGGTCAGGACAGCATGGAAGAGCGATTCTTTGGCCTTGCGGGAGCACCTGTGACTTCGTACTGCGGAGACCGGGAGCGCTTTCTCGGCATGTACCGCGATTACAGGAATCCTGCCGGCATAGAAAGCGGGGACCTTGGAAATGCCGACAGCTACAATGAGTACAGCTGCGGTGCCCTGTCTGCCGAGCTGGCGCTCGCGGCGGGAGAGAGCAAAGCCCTTGTCTTTGTACTGGGCGCAGGGTCCCGCAAGGAGGCGGAGGAGATCCTCAGGAGCTACGAGGATCCGGAGCGGTGCACGAGGGAAGTCGATGCGCTCCGGGCCATGTGGGAGAGCAGGCTCAGCCATTTCCAGGTCAGGACACCCTGCCCCGAATTCGACACAATGATCAACACGTGGAACGCATACAATTGCTTCATGACCTTCCTCTGGTCCAGGGCCGCGTCCTTTACGTACTGCGGGCTGCGAAACGGATACGGGTACAGGGACACTGTTCAGGATATCCAGGGCATCATCCATCTCGAGCCGGAGATGGCGGCAGAGAAGATCCGCTTCATGCTGACGGCCCAGGCGGCGAATGGGGCCGGACTCCCGCTTGTAAAATTTACGCACAATCCGGGTCACGAGGACACGCCGGAGGATGCCTCTTATGTGAAGGCCACCGGCCATCCCGCCTACCGCGCCGACGATGCGCTCTGGCTCTTCCCGACAGTCTACAAGTATGTGTCCGAGTCCGGGAATCTGGACTTCCTCGATGAAGTTCTGCCGTATGCCAATCAGGACGAGGGGACTGTCTACGAGCATCTCCTTCGCGCTATCCGCTTCTCGACGGAACACCTCGGGCCCCATGGGCTTCCGGCCGGGCTCTATGCGGACTGGAATGACTGCCTTCGCCTGGGTGAGCAGGGCGAATCCTCTTTCGTTGCATTTCAATTCTACTATGCGCTTACTATCCAGAAGCTCTTCGCGGATGCGAAGGGGAAGGCGGAGGACTCCGCATGGCTTGCTTCGGAGAGAGAGCGCTTCGGAATGCTGGCTTCCGGCCTTCTCTGGGATGAGGACCGCTACATCCGCGGTTTCACGGAACAGGGAACTGTGATTGGGGCAAGAAATGACCCGGAGGCGAATATGTGGCTGAATCCGCAGAGCTGGTCCGTGATCAGCGGCCTTGCGGACCGGGAACGCGCATGCAGCGCTATGAAGCTTGTGAAGGAGAAGCTGAACAGTGATTACGGCGCTATGCTGATGATGCCTCCGTACCATGCACACGCTTTTCCGGGCGCACTGGCCGTCATTTTCAATGCTGGAGTGAAAGAGAACGCGGGAATCTTCTCCCAGTCCCAGGGATGGCTCGTGCTTGCGGAAGCTCTTCTTGGACATGGAAATGCGGCATTTACCTATTGGAAAGAGAATGCCCCGTCCGTCCAGAATGAAAAAGCAGAGATAAGAAGGCTGGAACCATACTGCTATGGCCAGTTCACGGAAGGCGTCTCGAGTCCTCATTTCGGGCGCTCCCACGTCCACTGGCTGACGGGCACTGCCTCCACTATGATGGTGGGTGCAGTGGAAGGAATCCTTGGAATGCGGCCCGACCTTCGGGGCCTCCGCATCGCGCCTTCCCTGCCTTCCGGCTGGGAGCGTGTGGAGATTGACAAGGAGTTCCGGGGGAGGAAGCTCCACATCGTGATTGAGAATCCTGATCACCGGGAGAGTGGCTGCCGCGCCTTCCTGCTCAATGGACGGGAGCTTGAGTCGAATTACATTCCGGCGGATGAGCTTGAAGAAGAGAATCAGATTGTCTTGAAGATGTGAGGAAGATGTGAGCGGTAAAAGGGACGGTTCTCCTTAAGTCGATCAAAGGGACGGTTCTCCTGACCCACTATTATATTAACACAATTGTTAACATAATAGTGGGTCAGGAGAACCGTCCCTTTGACCCACTATTGCTTATCCGTTTTAATCTTTTATAAGGCGCACATACCCGGTCGGGCTGTTATACCACATGGAATCCTCAACGGTTCCGTAATTGCTTCCCTTCGCGTGTGCAATCCTGTCATTTCCGATATAGAGAGCTACATGGCCGCCGTTCTTATAGACAACGATGTCGCCGGGCTGCAGATCCTCGTAGCTGATGTTGGCAATGCTCTGGAAGTCACGTGCTGAACGGGGAGCGCTGATATTGAAATGCGCATAGATCAGATGAATGAACCCTGAGCAGTCTGTTCCGCTGGTGAGTGAATTCCCTGCATAGACGTAGGGAAGCTTTCCGACGAAGGACCTCGCATAGCTGACAAGCTTGCTCCTCAGGCTGCTCACAGAACTTGAAGAAGAGGAAGAGCTTGAGGATGAACCCGTCGGCTCGGAGGTAATGGGGATCACGTCATCGGGGAGACTCTGGGATTCCAGATAAGCGGTTGTGGTCTTCCCTGCTTTCACCTTCAGGCGGATCCTGGCGGAGCGTCTCTGATATCTCACCGTGATCATGGAAGATCCGATGTTTCTGGCGGTGATCGTTCCGTTAGCATTGACCTGAGCTACAGAAGGCTTTGATGAGATGATCTGGGCACTTGTGTCTGACAGGATGATGCTCTTATACTTCACCTTCAGGGAAAGTGTACTGCCGACTGTTACGGACTTCTTCTTCGTCTTTGGATACTTCTTTAATGTAATGCTGACGGTCTTCGTCTGCGCTGCGGAAACTGTGGAAACACAGCAGGCGGAAACAAGAAGCAGCAGACAAATCAATAACCAGCGGGAATGCTTTTTTAAACTCATACTGTCACCCTTATTAGCTAATGAAAAATTAAAACTACCTTTCTTACTCCGTTCACGATTATAACATGACCACGTAACTTATTCAACAAGATCCTGTAATAAAAATGTAACATTGTGCAATATAATGAAAAACTTTTGCGCATACTTCTTCCTGTGAGAACAAATTGTATGCTTTCAATCACATGTGTGATGTGGTATAATTTGCATAAGTAATATCTGTGACCGTAGATCACAGATGAATGTGTCACAGATTATGCGGGGCATTTACGATTATGCAATGGATCAAAAAGAATCTTTTTACGATTCTTCTCCTTCTGATCGCACTGGCCGGTGTGGGGCTGCTCGCGTATCCGACCTTTGCCAACTGGTGGAACTCCTTCCATCAGTCCAGAGCAGTTGCTTCTTATATGGAGGCTGTTACGAACCTCGACAAGGAGCAGTATGAAGAAATTCTCCGCTCAGCCGAGGAGTACAATAAAAAACTGGCGAATACAGGTTTTCTTTGGAAACTGAGTGAGAAGGAGAACGAAGAGTACAACGCGGAACTGAATATTAATGATACTGGCATAATGGGGTATATCAGTATCCCCAAGGTTGACATTGAACTACCGATTTATCACGGGACAGACGAGGCAGTGCTTCAGATTGCTGTTGGACATCTGTCCGGCACGTCTCTCCCGGTGGGAGGAGAGAATACACACTGCGTCGTTTCAGGGCACCGAGGACTTCCAAGTGCCCGTCTTTTCACGGATATCGATAAGCTGGTCGAGGGCGATCATTTTACGATGACGGTCCTCAACCGCACTGTCACTTATGAGGTAGACCAGATCCGAGTTGTAGAACCGACAAACCTTTCGGATCTCGTAATTGAGAAGGGACAGGATTACTGTACGCTTGTCACCTGCACCCCTTACGGAATCAATTCACACCGCCTGCTTGTCCGCGGACATCGGGTGGAGAACGAACAGGGCGATGCCCAGGTTGTGGCAGACGCACTGATGATACGGCCCATATACATAGCCCCGTTTATCGGAGGCCCGCTGCTGTTGATCCTGCTCATTCTGATGATTCTCCAGTCCCGCCGGAGACGCAGGCGGAGCAGAGCCTTGGAGCAGGCATGGCAGGAGCTGGAAGCACGGGAGAAAGGAGCACATGATGACGAAACAACGGAGTAGGCTTTATCTGTGGATACTGCTCGTTACGATCATCGCGATGGCTGCAGGCATATGTGTCCACGCGGAGACAGAGCCTCTTGATCTGTCGAAGAGCGGGAGCTGTTCCATCCGGATCACTCTCCAGGACAAGTCTACGGGAGCGGCGGTCTCAGGGGGGACGCTGGAGCTCATTAAGGTGGCCTCCGTGGATTCCGGCAGTTTATCTGCCTTTGTCCCGGACGGGTCTTTTGGCCAGAGCGATTTCGACTTTGACCTCAGCGACGAAGCGAATCTTTCGTCTTCCGATCTTGCGCAGAAGATCCGTGCCTATGCTTCCAAGCACGGGATTACCGGCAAGCAGGTTACGATCGGGGAAGATGGCACTGCAAGCTTTTCCGGACTTGATCTAGGGCTTTACCTGGTCATAGATGCAGAACCCGCGCCGGGATATACGACCGCAAAGCCGTTTCTGGTGACAGTTCCGATCCGGGAGAACGAGCATTATGTCTATGATGTGGATGCCTCGCCCAAGCTTGAGAAGGTCTCGCCTCTCAGCCCGGTGCCTGCAGTGTGTCCCGAGATCAGGAAAGTGATCAAGGTTCCCGGCAAGTCCAAGGTCTCCAACGTCTCCAAGGAGTATATGAGCATCTCTGATTTCACGTTCTCTTTCTCGCGCATGAAAGATACGTATCCGATGCCGGTCACGACTGCGGAATCTGTAGAGCTGGGCGGAACTCTCGCCAGCGAGACGGATGATGAGCTTTTGTTTGAGCTCGAGGGCGAGGGTACGATCGCTGTGGGCACAATCACGTTTACGGAAACAGGCGACTATTATTACACCGTGAAGGAGCTCAGCGGAGACGGCAATTATACCTACGATACTACCAGCTATGTATTGAAATACACTGTGACAAGAGAAGGGGATACCCTTACTGTATCAGACACCCAGATCCGCATTGGCAATGCGAACGGGGAACGCGCTTCTGAGATGGCCTTTACCTTCAACAATACATACCGCAAAGGCCTGGTCGTGAACGAAGAAGAAGAGATTGAAGCCCGCAAGGCAAGCCTGTCCGTCAACGAAGACGGGGATTCGGAGACACCGAAGAAGTCCGGCACCACTGTTCAGGACGAAGAGGGGAGCAGCAAGAAGGTGAGCCGCACCAGTACGATCGTCGGGGATGAGCAGAAGGTTCCGAAGCGCACAGGGAATCCCACTGTCGAAGAGGATGATGAGGAACCGCCGAGGAGAACGACGACCTCTGAGCCATCGAGGGTGAATCTTCCTCAGACCGGACAGCTCTGGTGGCCGGTCTGGATCCTGGCAGCACTGGGAGCAGCGTTCCTTCTCATTGGTATTCTTCGCCGTTTCACCTCCAAATAAGACTGGTTTGACCGGCAGGCAAGGAGATAGTGTTATAAATAAGAAGGAAGACAAGATGAATCAGCATAAGAGAGCGGGATTCCTGTGGATTGCACTTGGAATCCTGCTTCTTGTTGGCGCAGGCGGTCTGTCCCTCTACAACGTCATGGACGGAATGAGGGCGGCCAGGGCCAGCCAGCAGATCGCGGAAGTCCTTGCAGAGCGCATTACGATGAATGCGGGGACGCTCTCAGGAAAGTGGCAGCAGGGGGGACTGGCAGCGAATGGGACTTCGGAACCAGCCAAAGCGCCTGCTTCTTCGGGAAGCTCAGCGGAAAGTGCGGAAAGCGTACCGGCTTCAGGTGATAGGCGCTATCTGACTGCAAGTGAAGAGGCGATGCTAAAGTACAGGAACGGGATCACCCTGACCACGGCTGAGGCCTATGAGGAGATGCCCACTGAGATCATTGACGGGGAGAGCTATATCGGGATGCTTGAGATACCGAGCCTGGACCTGATCCTCCCGGTGATGGAGAACTGGGACTACGAGAGGCTGAAAGTCAGCCCTTGCCGCTACAGCGGTTCTTATTTCTCGAATGATCTCGTGATCTGCGCCCACAACTATGCCAGGCATTTTTCTCCGATCAAGTGGATCAATCTCGGAGAGGACGTCTATTTTACAAATGTCGACGGCCTGAGACTTCATTACAAGACGTCGAATATTGAGACGGTTCAGCCCACCCAGGTGGATCTGATGATCGGGAAGGATACAGCCGGCTCCTCCGGGGAGGAGTGGGATCTGACGCTCTTTACCTGCAATACAGGCGGTCAGACGCGCTGCGCAGTTCGATGCATTATGGAACAGCAGTAAAATGTTTCTTTCTTGTTACTATTCACGGTCAATCTGCAATCAGGTTCTGGCTCATCATACTTGCATGAATGAGACGGGTTCTGATCCATTCTTTTGTGCTTGTTAGACAAAAAATATAATATAGATTTGTGTAAATATGCAATTATGATCCTTTTATTTTGATGGAATTTAAGATATAATACTCGGTAGTGTGTAAGCTTTTTGCGCAGAGGTGTCAACAAAGCGTTTACAGAATGCATGGTCTCTCGTGAGAGACTGCAGATACAACCAGGGCTTGTACTGGTTTCGACGGGGGTTTTGAAGTCGAGGAAGCCATCCGCGGGCCGGACCGCGTAAGAACCGGAACTTTATAAATTTAACTGACAAACCTCAGTTTGCAGTAGCGGCTTAATGCCGCTCGTCGGCCCGGTTGCACCCGCGCTCCCGGTTCCCGGCGTCGAGATCGCGGGAAACGACACTGGCTAAGCTTTGCGCCAGTGGGCGTATGATGAAGCTACTGAAGCTGTGAGGCTGCTGTTTGCCGCATGGCGGAGGGAATGAAAAGAAGCAGCTGTGATGGGAGATGCCTTGATGGAGGGGCTCTCGGACGCGGGTTCGCTTCCCGCCAGGTCCATTTGCATGAGGGATATATTTGTCCTTCATGCTTTCATATGTGGAACGAATAGAACAGGATATGATATCTGGATGATTGATTTTCACACCCATGTGCTTCCGGGCATTGATGATGGAAGCGTGGATCAGAACATGACGAAGCAGATGCTTCTGATGGAGCGCGGGCAGGGCGTGGACCACGTAGTGGCAACACCGCATTTTTATGCGGATCATATCTCTGTAAAGCGCTTTCTTGAGAAGAGAGCTGCCGCATTCGCTAAAGTAAAAGAACTTCAGGTCTCAATGGAGAAAAGTGCTCTTCCGAAGCTGTCTATGGGCGCAGAGGTATACTACTTCCCGGGCATGGGAAGTGCAGAGCAGCTGAAGAAGCTCATGATCGGCGAGAGCGGCACTGTTTTAATTGAACTGCCCTTTGAACAATGGTCGGAGAGTGTCTACCAGGATGTGCGCGATGTGATTGAAAGACAGCGTTTGCGTGTGGTTCTCGCTCACATTGAGCGCTATGTTGAGTTTCAGAGAGACAGAAGTGTCTGGGAAAGGATCTTCGCACTTCCGCTGATTCCACAGATCAATGCCGGAAGCTTTGCAAAGCACAGGGGCGGATTGTTCCGCCGGGACCGGCGCCGGCAGTTCTGTCTTGAATTTCTCAGTGATCATCCCAGACTGATTCTCGGAAGTGACTGCCACAATCTTACGGGACGAAAGCCGAATCTGAAGGAAGGGCGGGATGCGATTGAAGCCGCGCTCGGAAGAGGGGCACTGGAAATGATCGACGATGTGTCAGAAGAGGTTCTTGTATGAGAAACAACAAGGTCATGAAAAGATTGACGGTATGCGTGATATGCAGTGCGCTCGTGCTGGGAAATGCAGTGACCGCCTCCGCACTCAGTTATGATGAGGAAGACGAAGAACTGTTGTCCGATGACTCAGAAGATGAGTACGATGAACTCTCGGATAACGATGAAGAGGAGCTGGAGGACTACTACATCGAAGACTACGGCAATGAGCTGTCTTTTGAGAGCGGCATCTACGGATACGATCATCGCATTGAGACCTACTTGTTTATCGGTACAGATGACAGCGGCAATGAGACCGGAACACCGGGTGTGGATTACCGCGGCGGAATGGCGGATTTCCTGACGCTCCTTGTGATCGACCATACCGACGACACATATGGTTTTCTTGAGATCGATCGAAATACGATGGTTACGATGGCTGTCACGGGTGTGGATGGTGAGTTCGGCGGCTATGATGATCTTCAGATCTGCTTCAGTCATTTCTTCGGATCGGATCCGGAGAACAGCTGTGAGAACAGCGTGGAGGTTGTCTGTGAGTACTTGGGAGAACTGGAGACAATTGACGGCTATTATTGTCTGAATATGGACGATATCGGTGCTCTTGCCGACGCCGTGGGCGGAGTGGAAGTGACGATCGAAGATGATATGACTTCCATTGATCCTTCCTTTATCCCGGGCGCTGTGGTCCTTCTGAAAGGAGATCAGGCGGAAGCCTACTGCCGGGCCCGCATGGACGTCGGAGAAGGAGACAATGAGTCCCGTATGCGCAGACAGAAGGCCTACATGGAGTCCTTTTATAAGAAGTCGATTGACCTGGTCAAACAGGATTCGAATTTTGTCTCAGATCTCTACAAGCTCATGAAAGACCTCGCTGTCACGAATATCTCCGGAAACGACGTCTCAAGAATCACGGAGGCTGTGCATTCCGGTGAAAACAAAGGCATTCTGGACATTGAGGGTGAGGCGGTCCTCGAGAAATCCCATTCGGACCAGGAGATTCACGAAGCTTTCTATCCCAGGGAATCTTCTCTCATTGATGCAATGACAAAGCTGTTCTCACTGAAGCTGATCGTTTCTTTTGCAGATGAGGAAGAGGCGGAAAGTGATTTGAGCGAAGTTGCCGAAAATGATTCTTGATATATTTGTGTTCAATCGGTATTATAAATACTTGGAAGGAATCGGATTTCTATTATGAGTCAACAGCCCCAGACCAATCCGGCTACTGTAGAAGAGCAGGAGATTGAGATTGACCTGCTTGATCTCTTTAGCTTCTACCTGAGCAAGCTGCCATTTCTAATTCTTGCGTTAGCTGTGGGAGTTGCTAGAGCCGTATTATTTACCAAAGCGGTTTTGCCTGTGAAATATACAGCGACATCGAAGATGTATATGGTGTCTGCCTCAAGTGATTCGGTTGTGAATCTCTCTGACCTGAATCTCGGCACATCGATTTCTCAGGACTATGTAGTTCTTATGAAGAGCCGTCCCGTAATCGAGGATGTGATTAAGAAGCTGGAACTGCCTTACACTTATGAGACCCTCTGCAAGATGATTAATCTGTCCGTGATCAACAATACCCGTATCGTAACGATCGCGGTAACGGGCAGAGATCCTCAGGAAGCGATGGAGATCGCCAATCAGATGGCCCGCACCTCGAAGCTGCAGCTGCCGAAGGTCATGGAAGCCCCTACGCCGATTATTGCTGAAAATGCTGTCCTTCCGACTGAGAAAAGCTCGCCTTCTTATAGAAAGAATGCGTTGATCGGCGGACTGATTGCGCTTCTTGCAGTTCTTGTCGTATTGACAATCATGTACATGATGGACGATACACTGAAGAGCGCAGATGACGTTGAGAAGATGTTCGGCGTCATGCCTCTGTCCGTGATTCCTGACGGTAACATTGAAGGGCTCTCAAAGGTTGAGGATCCCAAAGGCAGTCAGAGCCGTCGGCGGCAGAAAAAAAACAGCGAGAAAGGGAAGAGAGCATGAATACGAAGGCTATTATTGGTGTTCAGCCTGAGCTTCCTTATTCCATAGAAGAAGCG
>CADCQE010000211.1 GCA_902803505.1 uncultured Lachnospiraceae bacterium
ATTTTAAAAAATGTCGCAAAAAGAACCGTCCCCACTGCAGCATTTTATGTCGCAAAAAGAACCGTCCCTACTGCATCATCCCAGCTCCGGATAATCCGGATACCGAATCTCCATCAGCACCAGCCCTTTCGCAACAGCCGTCGGCCCGGCCGCACTGCGGTCCCGGGCCGCGAGAATCTCTTTCATTCTCTCCGGCGGATACTTCCCGGCCCCGATCTCAATCAGCGTCCCTGCAATGATGCGGACCATATTGTAGAGAAATCCCGTCCCCGTAATGCTGAACACCACCCGGTCGCCTTCCCTTACGACTCCGGCGCGGAAGATCGTGCGCACGGTTGTCTTACTTGAGTACCCTGCCGCGCAGAAGGATAAAAAATCATGCTCCCCGATCAGATACCGGGCAGCCTCGTCCATCTTCTGCGCATCGAGCGCATAGTAGTAATGCATCTCACAATTGCGGGTGAGCGGATCGGGATGAGCGCGGTTGAGAATCCGGTATTCATACGTCTTCACTGTATCCTGGAAGCGGGGATGAAATGCATCCGGCACGCGGACCGACTCGACAATCCGGATGTCCTCAGGCAGGCGGGCATTGAGTGCAAATGCGATCTTTCCTGCTGCAATCCTCGTCTCCACGTCGAATACGCAGACATTTCCCTCAGCGTGAACACCGGCATCTGTCCGGCTGGCACTGATGGTCTTGACGGGATGCCCGAACAGATCGCACAGGGCACTGCCAAGAACATCCTGGACCGCGACCCCGTTCTTCTGGCTCTGGAAGCCGCTATAGTTGGTTCCGTCATAAGCGATGCGAATCAGGATTCTCATTTCTTACAGATGTCTCCAGCAAAATACAATACACACGGCGAGATAGGCCGCGAGAATCGCGTATGCAGCATAATCCCGTCCCGCATAGCGGAGGGGCTTCATCTGCGTCCTTCCGTCTCCCCCGTGATAACAGCGGGCTTCCATGGCCATGGCCAGGTCATTTGCTCTGCGGAACGCAGACACAAAGAGCGGCACCAGGAGGGGAACCATGCTCTTCAGCCTCCTGATCAGGCCTCCGGTCTCAAAATCAGCGCCGCGGGCGATCTGCGCCTTCTTGATCTTATCCGTCTCCTCGGCGAGAATCGGGATGAAGCGAAGTGCAATGGACATCATCATCGAGATCTCATGAACCGGCACGTGGATGACTTTCAGGAAAGAGAACAGCCGCTCCATCCCGTCTGTCAGGGCATTCGGCGTTGTGGTAAGCGTCATGATGGAAGAGCCCATCACAAGGAGCGTGAGCCTGGCTCCCATGCGGACAGCCATGCTGATCCCCTGATCAGAGATCGTGAAGATCCAGAACTTCACCACCGGCTCCCCCGGAGTGAGGAACAGATTAAAGAGCATGGTGATCACTAGAATGAAGAAGACCGGCTTCATGCTCTTCAGAATAAAGTGAAATGGAACACGCGAAAGAATGACCATGACGATCAGGAAGCCGGCACAGAACAGATACCCGATCCATGTGTTCACCAGAAACAAAGAGACAATGTAGACAATTGTCCCAATAAACTTCACGCGAGGATCAAGTTTGTGCAATATGGAGTTGGACGGATAGTATTGTCCCAGTGCGATCTCGCCCATCGGTTTCCTCTGTCTTCAATCTGTTGAAAGTGACCTGTGCTCGGACAGTGCCATGAGAATGCTGCGTTTGGCCTCAGAGACAGTCGTCGCCGTCACGTCCACCCGCAGTCCGCGCTCGCGCAGGTCGTGCATAATGTAAGTAATCTGCGGCGCCGCAAGTCCCATTTTTTCCAGCTCACGATAATGAGAGAATACCTGCTTCGGCGAACTGTCGAAAGCGATCTTTCCCTCATGGACCACGAGCAGGCGGGTTGCGTACTGCGCAACATCCTCCATGCTGTGGGACACAAGAATCACGGTAATTCCTCTCTTGTCCCTGAGGTGCTTAATCAGATTGAGCAGCTCATCTCTCCCTGCCGGGTCCAGGCCGGCAGTCGGCTCGTCCAGGATCAGCACCTCCGGGTCCATTGCCAGGACACCCGCTATCGCAGCGCGCCGTTTCTGGCCGCCGGACAGCTCAAACGGAGAGACTGAGTAGAATTCCTCAGCAATTCCCGATTGTCTCAGCGCTTCCTTCGCCCTCTCCTCGCATTCCCCGGGAGTGAGGCCCTGGTTTTTGGGCCCGAACATGACATCCTTGAGAACGTCCGATTCGAAGAGCTGATTCTCGGGGTACTGGAAGACCAGGCCCACATGCGTCCTGAGGGAGCGCAGATCATAGCCATCCGCCCAGATATCCTTCCCGGCAAAGAAGACCTGTCCAGTGGTCGGTTTCATCAGGCCGTTAAAGAGCTGGATCAGCGTCGACTTCCCGCTTCCGGTCTGCCCGATGACCCCGATGAATTCCCCCTCATGAATCTGAAGGTCTATCCCATCGAGAGCACTCACTTCATAGACCGTTCCCGCTCCGTAGGTATAGCACACGTTTTTGAGTTCAATGAGCATTATGCTTCCACCTTTCCCGAATCTGCGGCGGGCATAAGCGCATCCACAAGCTCCTGTCTGGTAAGCACTCCGTCCGGGAGCTTCACGCCTGCTGCCTTGAGCTCGTACGCAAGCTCTGTCACCTGGGGCACCGTCAGTTTATATTTCTTCAATGTCTCAACCTGAGAGAAGATCTCTCTCGGCGTCCCCTCCATGACCAGCTCTCCCTGATCCATCACATAGACATGATCTGCAAAGACGACCTCTTCCATATAATGCGTGATCAGAAGAACCGTAACACCCTCTTTTTCATTGAGATCCCGGATGACCTCCAGGACCTCCCGTCTCCCATTGGGATCCAGCATGGCTGTAGGTTCATCAAGGACAATGCAGTCGGGATGCATGGCCACCACACCGGCAATCGCCACCCTCTGCTTCTGTCCCCCGGAGAGTTTATTGGGGGAGCGGTCGCGGAACCCAAGCATTCCGACCTTGGAGAGCGCGTCGTCCACCCGCGACCAGATATCTTCTGTCGCAACCCCCAGATTCTCAGGACCGAACCCCACGTCCTCATCTACAACCGTACCGATGATCTGGTTATCCGGATTCTGGAAGACCATGCCGGCCTTCTGCCGGACCTTCCACAGCTCCTCCACCTTAGACGTATCAATGCCGTCGATCCACATCGTCCCGCTTGTCGGGACAAGCAATGCATTGATATGCTTCGCCAGTGTTGATTTTCCGGAGCCGTTGTGCCCGAGGATCGCGATAAAATCGCCTCTCTTCACGCTCAGGTCAATGCCTCGGATTGCGCTCACATGCTCCGGCGTCTCGGATTCCTCTGAATATTTGACGTAGTCAAAACCCAGCTTGACCGCCTTTATGATCGATGGCATCTCCTTCGTATCCTTTCTTCATCTCAGAGAGCAGATCGTCTCCCACAGTTCACTGCGGCCCTCCCTCGTCTGGGAAGAGAAGGGAATGAGCAGTGTGCCGCTCCGGACGTCAAGCCCTTTGCGTATGATGCTCAGCTGTTTATCGATCTGGGATTTCTTAAGCTTATCCTTCTTTGTGGCTACAATCACGGGGGACAAGCCGTTTGTGACAATCCAGTCGTACATCAGCTTGTCATTTCCGGAAGGAGCGTGCCGCATATCCACAAGCAGAAAGACGCATTTCAAGGATGCAGACTGCTGTAAATAGCGCTCAATCATTTTGCCCCATTTTGCTTTGATCTCCACGGAGGCATTGGCATACCCATACCCCGGGAGATCGACGAGAAAACAGTCCGGCGCGAAATCCGGCCTGCTCTCCCCCTGGTTGATGTGGTAAAAATTAATAGTCTGTGTCTTACCCGGCTGCGAGGAGGTCCTGGCAAGAGATTTTCTCATCAGCAGGGTGTTGATCAGGGAGCTCTTCCCCACATTGGACTTTCCCGCAAACGCAAATTCAGGCACTTCAAAATGAGGCAGCTCGCTGCTTATCCCGCAAACTGCCTCCAGCACTGCTTCCCTGATCTTGTACTCAATCATTTCAGCCATTGCCGCTTCTTCTCAATAAGGGATGTTCAAGCCGTCACGCCGCGGGATC
>CADCQE010000212.1 GCA_902803505.1 uncultured Lachnospiraceae bacterium
ATGGTCTTCTCAGGCTATGAGCAGACCGGGATGAGTCCCTTCCACCACGTGCTGATCCACGGCCTCGTCCGGGATTCCCTCGGGCGCAAGATGAGCAAGTCCCTCGGGAACGGCATTGATCCGCTGGAGGTCATCGAGAAATACGGAGCAGATGCGCTGCGTCTCACTCTGGTGACGGGAAATGCGCCCGGCAATGACATGCGCTTCTACTGGGAGCAGGTGGAGGCGAGCCGGAACTTCGCCAACAAGATCTGGAACGCCAGCCGCTTTATTATGATGAACCTGCCGGAAGAGGAGATCCGCGAGGTCTCTCTTGACGAACTCTTCCCGGCAGACAAGTGGATCCTGTCGAGGATCAACACCGTGACAAAAGAAGTGACGGAGAACATGGACCGCTATGAGCTCGGCATCGCCGTGCAGAAGATCCATGATTTCCTTTGGGACGAGTTCTGCGACTGGTACATTGAGATTGCGAAATTCCGCCTGATGAAGGGCGACGACACGGAACAGGGCAGGCTCTGGAAGGAGACGGCGCTATGGACACTGAAGACTGTGCTGTCCCAGGCGATGAAGCTCCTGCATCCCTACATGCCGTTTATTTCGGAAGAGATCTACTGCACGCTGCTTCCGGAGGAAGAGACAATCATGACGAGCGACTGGCCCGTCTATCTTGAGGAGCGCCATTTCCCCGAAGAGGAGAAGATGATCGCCTCTTTCCAGGAGCTGGTCCGCGGCATCCGCAATATCCGCATGGAAATGAATGTCCCGGCGAAGACGAAGACCGATGTCTACCTGATCGGGAAGGACGCGGAGTCCGTCAGGATGTTCCGCAGGCTCTTCGACACGCTCGGAGACACCAGCCGCATGCTCTTCGCAAAAGGCATTGAGATTCTGGAGAAGCTGGAAGAGGATGCGGGCGAGTCCGTCTCAGTCGTGCTCAGCGGCGGAACGGCCTACATCCCTCTGGATGAGCTTGTGGACCGTGAGAAGGAGATCGCCCGGCTCAAAGACGAGAGTAAGAGACTGGACAAGGAGATCTCCCGCTCCGAGGGAATGCTGGGGAATCCGAATTTCGTCAGCAAGGCCCCTGCCTCGAAGGTCGAGGAGGAGAAGGCCAAGCTTGAGAAATACAGGGCCATGAAACAGCAGGTCGAGGAGCAGCTGGCGAGGTACAGCTCTTGACTTATCAGGAGGTATGTGCATCTATTGAGCGGCGCGGGTATTTTTCGAAGCAGGCAGCAAGTGAGCACGCTGAAAAATGCCTGGAACGAATGGGGCATCCGGACAAGAAGCCGGGCCTCGTGATTCATGTTGCCGGGACGAACGGGAAGGGCAGTGTCTGTTCCTTCCTGGCTTCTGTGCTGAGAGAAGCCGGAGTGAGGACCGGACTCTTCACTTCTCCCCACCTCGTCCGCATCAATGAGCGGATCTCAATTGACGGAGAACCCATTTCCGATGAGGACTTTGCCCGTGTCTATGAAGAGACCAGCCGTGCTGCAGGCAGGCTGGAGGACGGGGACGGGGGAGACATCGCTTATTTTGAGATACTGTTTCTCATGGCGATGCAGTATTTCTCGGAACGGGAAGTCGGAGCTGCCGTGATAGAGACCGGCCTGGGCGGGACACTCGATGCCACGAATGCCCTGGCATCGACCACGGTCACCGTCATCACTTCCATTGGCCTCGATCACACGGGCATACTGGGAGAGACCGTGGAGGAAATCGCGGCGGAGAAGGCCGGGATTGCGAAAGCGGGGGTTCCCTGTGTCTACAGCGCATCCGACCCGAAGGCGGCGGAGGTGATCCGCGCCAGGGCTGAGGCGGCCGGTGCTTCCGCATATCCATTGGATCCGGAGGATTTCCGGATCACGGCTCTTGCGCGGGGGGAGATTGCATTTTCCACATCCTTTCGCTATGATGGACGTGCTGACTTTTCGATCCGCGCGGCCGCTCCCTATCAGGCATCCAATGCCGCGCTTGCGGCATTTGTATTCTATATCCTTCGGGAGACGGGGCGCTTCCCGGAGGGAATTAAGGTCAGCGGGCAGCAGCTGGCTGACGGGCTGGCCCGCATGGTCTGGGCAGCCAGGATGGAGGAGATCCGGCCGAGGGTGTATCTCGACGGGGCCCACAACCCCCAGGGAATCGCCGGCTTTCTGGAGGCGGCAAGGCAGATCAGCGGAGGCGCGGCCTGCCACCTGCTCTTCGGAGTGATGAAGGACAAGGACTACTCCTCTATGATACACTTGCTCGCCGGCGGCATTCCGTGGAAGAGCGTCACAGTGACAGCACCCGAGGAAGCCAGAGTCCTTGTGAGCGAGGAGGCAGCGGCCCTCTTCCGCCGCGAGGGGCTGTCCGACGTCAAAGCAGAGCCTGTCGTGGGCACTGCCCTGGGGGAAGTGCTGGACCGGCAGGGAGACGGGGAATATGTCATGATCTGCGGGAGCCTCTACCTCGCCGGAGAGATCCGGAGACGGAATGCGCTTAAGTGAGGCCGCGTCCCAGTGACCCCATAGAATAAGGAGCTTGAAGCATGATTAATTTTGAAGAGGAACTCAGGAAGTTTAAGCCCTCTCTCGATGTGGATGAGGCGGAGGGCGCGATCTATTCCCGTGACCTGACAGACGTGATTGACATCCTCAAGGAGATGCTCCACGAGACATCCGGAAGTGAAAAGGGCAGATAAGAATGAAATGTATGAACTGCGGCGCAGAGCTCACTGAGTCGGTTTACTGTCCGAAGTGCGGCTGTGATGTCTCTGTGCAGAAACAGGCGTGCGTGCTCTCCGGCCTGTATTACAATCAGGGACTGGAGAAAGCACAGGTCCGCGACCTGTCGGGCGCGATCGACCAGCTCAAGCGCTCCCTGAAATTCAATAAGCTGAACATTCCGGCCAGGAACCTGCTCGGACTTGTCTACTTTGAGACAGGCGAGGTGGTTGCCGCACTCTCGGAGTGGGTCATTTCCAAGAATATCCAGCCGGAGGACAATATTGCTGCGGATTATATCCGGAACCTTCAACAGGATGCGAACCGGCTCGATGTCATCAACCAGACTATCAAGAAATACAATCTGGCCCTCAGGAACTGCTTTGAGGGAAATGAGGACGTCTCCCTGATCCAGCTGAAAAAAATCCTCGCCCAGAATCCGAAGCTCATCAAGGGTTACCACCTTCTCTCACTTCTCTACATCAACCAGGGGGAGTATGAGAAGGCCCGGAAGCTTCTGAAGAAGGCAATCCGCATCGACAAGACCAACACGACGACCCTCCGTTTTCTCAGGGAGGTGGATGAGCAGACCGGTACAGAGACGCATCTGGAGAATCATTTCCCCCTGTGGAACAGGAAGAATGAGGACAGTGAGCCCCAGACCGCTTCATCCCTGGAGGAAACTGACCGGGAGGACGCGATCCAGCCC
>CADCQE010000213.1 GCA_902803505.1 uncultured Lachnospiraceae bacterium
AAGATCATCGTCCAGAAGATTAAAAAGAACCGCAGCAACAACGAAAAGATCGGCCAGATTCTTAAGGCGTATGGCGTTGCGAAGGTGGGCGAACTCCCTGACACGAAGTACGAGGCGTTCCTGACCGACCTGTCCGAACTTTGATAGGGGAGGGGGTGCAGGAATGCCGGATGTACATGCGCTGCTCAGCGCGTCAAGTTCGAAGCAGTGGCTGAACTGCCCGCCATCGGCAAGGCTCCAGGAGCGGTTCCCGAATGAAGCTTCCGTGTACGCGGAGGAGGGAACCTTTGCCCATTCTGTCTGCGAGTACAAAGTGAAAAAGTATCTCCATGAACGTGTGAAACGACCACAGTCGGAAGAGTACTATTCGGAGGAGTTGGAACAGTCTACGGATGCGTATTACGAGTTTGTCGTTTCCATTATCGAGGAGATGAAAAGGAACGGCTGTGAACCGCTGGTACTGGTGGAGGAACGTGTGGATTACAGCCACATCGCTCCTTCCGGCTTCGGCACGGCGGACATGGTGATCATCGGCCATGACGGGGACGGGAAGGGGATCCTGCATATCTGTGATTATAAGAATGGGAAAGGGGTCTATGTTGATGCTGACCATAACAGCCAGATGATGCTTTATGCGATCGGCGCCCTTCATGCCTATGGATACATCTATCCGATAGAGATTGTCCGTATGAGCATCATACAGCCAAGGCTGGACAATATCAGCACCTGTGAGATGACGGCAGCGGATCTGACTGCCTGGGGCGAATCCATCAGGGAGACCGCAAAACTCGCCTACGAAGGGAAGGGTGAGCAGAAAGCAGGGGACTGGTGCAGGTTCTGCCGGGCAAAACCCGTTTGCCGTGCCTGCAGGGAAGAAGCCCTCTCCCTGTGCCGTGAGGAGTTCCTTGACCTGGACGCAGGTGCCTTTTCTGAGGATACCAGGGCATCGCCCGGGAAGGATGACATGAACGCACCGTATCAGCCGGATACATCGGTTCCTGTATTCCGTCAGCCCGGCCTGATTCCTGTCTCAGAGCTTGCGGAAATACTGCCGACCCTGAACAGGATCTCGTCATGGATAGAGTCCGTGTTTGCGTATCTAAGCTCCGAGGCGATCAACCATGGTGTTCCGGTACCGGGGTACAAAGTGGTAGAGGGCAGGAGTAAGAGGATATTTACCGATACAAAGGCCGTAGTGGATACGGCAATCCGGAACGGCTACACCGACCTCTACAAGCAGCAGCTGATTACCCTGACCGAGTTTGAAAAGATGATGGGGAAGAAGAAGTTCTCGGAGCTGCTGGGAGAGTATGTGGCAAAGCCGCCGGGGAAGCTGGCGCTCGTGCCGGACAGCGACCCCAGGCCGCCCGTTGACCTTGCAAACACGCCTGACCTGGAATTTGCAGTCCTGGCCGGTCAGGATGGTGAATGAAGATGATGGACTGCGACAGTATTGATAAACGCCGAGTGCATGAAGCCCGGCGCTATTTTTATGGAGGTATACCTATGTCCAACAACAAGAATGTGTCCCCTACAAAAGTGATCATCCCCTGCCGTATCAGTTTCGCAAACATCTGGGAAGCAAAGAGCATCAACGGCGGGGAGGAGAAGTATTCCGTTTCCTGCATCATCCCGAAGTCCGACAAAGCCACGCTGCTGAAGATCCACAACGCGATCGAGGCAGCGAAGGAGGCGGGCAAGACAAAACGCTGGGGCGGCAAGATCCCACCGAACCTGAAACTCCCGCTCCGTGACGGCGACATCGACCGCCCGGATGACGAGGCATATGCCGACGCCATGTTCGTCAATGCCACATCGAAGGATGCCCCGCAGATTGTCGACCGGAAGGTGCAGCCGATCCTGGATCCGTTGGAGTGCGGCAGCGGTGACTACTGCAATGTGTCCGTGAATTTCTATGCCTTCAATGCGAATGGAAACCGGGGCGTGGCAGCAGGCCTGGGAAACGTGCAGCTTGTTAAGAATGGCGAGCGTCTCGCTGGGAAAGCTTCCGCAGCCTCCGATTTCGATGAGATGGCGGATGATGAAGAGCCGGATGAGATCTTCGGGAACAGTGACCTGCCGGATTACCTGAAAGACTGATCTGTCGGTTCAGGATAACTGAATAACTGAGTAAGTAAAGAGAGGGCTCGAGGGTTCTTCAGACTTCCGGGCTCTCTTTTTTCTGCTTTTTACTGGAATCCCC
>CADCQE010000214.1 GCA_902803505.1 uncultured Lachnospiraceae bacterium
GCAGTAGTAGCCCATCATCAGCGGAGACTGTGTCACAGCGCCGAGGAATGTGCCGTCTTCAACAGCGGCCTTGATGGATGTGCCGGCATCGAAGCCAACGCCAACGATCGTGTCGCCGAGAACTTCGCGGTTGTCATTTGCGACCAGGAGGCCTTCTGCTGCGGTCTGGTTGGAGCCGAATACAGCAATGGTGTCTTCCTTGTCGAGGATTGTGCCGGCCTCAGTGGAGCAGAGGTCAACAGTTGTCTGAGCCGGTACGCGGACCTCAAGGATGATGTCTGCATCGCCTTCGACAGCGCCCTCAGCGGCGTTGACGTAGAACTCATTGCCTTCCATAGCGACTGTGTAGCCGTCAGCAGCAGCGAGCTCGATGATCTTGTTGATGAAGCCAAGGCCTCTCTGCTGGATGTTAAGAGCGTAGTTGTCCTGGTTGATCTCGCCGATACGGACAGTGCCGTTGCCGAGCTGATCCTTGATTGCCGCATAGAGGTTCTCAGCAGCAACTTCGCCGGCAGCTGTGTTGTCTGTCACGACTGTGCAGACCACGGAGCCTTCCGGAGCATCTGCAATACCGGTGTCGAATGCGACGATCGGAACACCTGCGTCAGCCGCAGCCTGCAGAGATTCCAGTACGGAAGAGGTGTCGCATGCTGCAAGGCCTACGCCGGCGGGAGCGCCGTTGATCGCGCTGTTCAGCATATTGACCTGGTCAGCAATATCGGACTCAGAAGCCGGGCCCTGCGCTGTATAAGTGACACCCAGCTCATCCTTCGCAAGATCCATGCCCTGAAGGGCTGCCTGCCAATAGGTGGACTGGAAGCTCTTCACCACGATCTGGAAATCGTAAGGTTCATTTGCTGTCAGTCCTTCGAACTGCGCGATGCCCTCTGTCGTGTCAGAGAGATTCTCTGCCGCAAATACCGGTGCTGCCATAAGGCTTCCTACCATCACTGCGCTCATCAACACTGCCAACACTTTTTTCTTCATTCTTTTTTCCTCCTTTAGTTGATAGAATGAATACGTTCCGGGATGGAGGAACCTCCTCCTGCCCTATAAAATCCCCCTTGCAGAGGTGATTTCCACATAAAACTTTTTTGCATTACTTGATCACTTTTCTCTTAATGATATCGATGGCCACCGCACCGATCAGCACGAAGCCGGTAATAATCTGCTGCATATTCGCATTGAATCCAATGTACGGCAGGCCCTGCTTCAGGAAAATGATGACATAAGCGCCCAGGACCGTTCCGTATATGGTGCCGTAACCGCCCGAGGCGGAGACGCCTCCGACTATCGCGCCGCCGATCGCATCCAGCTCCATGCCGGCGCCGGTGCCGGGCTGCACGGTCTTGATGACCGCCGCGTACGCAATGGACGCCAGGCCTGCAAAGAGCCCGCTCACCATGTAGACCATCACATGGTAGAATTTCACATTGATGCCGGACAGCATCGCGGCCTCCTTGTTCGAGCCGATCGAGATCGTATAGCGCCCGAATTTCGTGTGGGCCAGGATGAACTGCATCAGCAGCATCAGCAGAATAATCCAGAGAAGGCCGAGAGGCAGCTTCGTATTATTTGCCGTAGAGATCTTGAAAATGGAGTGAAACCACCCGTTGTCCTGTTTCGCCGTGGGCCATGGGATCGCGAACGATCCTGTGACAACCGAGCCGAGGCCTCTCGTGATCATGCAGGTACACAAGGTCGCAAGAAACGGCGGAAGCCCCATGATGGAGATCAGCACACCGTTCGCCAGGCCGATTCCCACCCCGAAGAGGATGGAGACCAGGATCGCCACACCGGTCGGCACATTGTAGAAGCGGATCAGGCAGCCTCCCGCCAGCGCATAGCAGATCATTCCCGTGCCGATCGACAGATCCACGCCTCCGGTAATCAGAGGGAAGGCCACGCCAATCGCCATCAGTACATAATAGTAGGAAATGTCCATCATGCTTAGGAAGGTCGTATATTTACCGAAATCCGAACTGATCAGGCGGAAGATGAAATACAGCGCCACCAATACGATTCCGACGATCACTTCCTGAGTAAAGATTGATTTCTTCTTCGTCATCTTCTCTCCCCCTACTTAATATCACGGGTTGCTTTATCCATGATCGCTTCCTGAGTTGCTTCCTCAATCGGAATCTCGCCGGTCTTCTTACCCTCGCACATCACCACGATGCGGTCGCTCATGCGGAGGATTTCCGTCATTTCCGAAGAAATCATGATAATGGATTTTCCCTCGGAGGCCAGGTGGTTCATCAGCTTGTAGATCTCATTCTTCGCACCGACGTCGATTCCTCTCGTCGGCTCGTCGAATATAAGGATGTCGCAGTTGCGCACGAGCCATTTTGCAATGACGACCTTCTGCTGATTGCCGCCGGACAGATTGACGACCAGCTGGTCGGCGCCGGGTGTCTTCGTATCCAGCTCCTTGATGTACTGCTCTGCGACGGCCTTCTCCGCGCCCTTGTTGATGAAGAGACCTGGCATGTATTTCTCCATCGTGGCCAGCGTGGAATTCTCCGTGATGGTCTTCTGCACCACAATTCCGAAGCGCTTGCGGTCCTCGGAGAGGTAGCCGATGCCGTGCTTCACGGCGTCCTCCGGCGAGTTGATCGTCACTTTCTCTCCATTGATGTAGATGTCGCCGCTCTGCTTCGGGTCAGCCCCGAACAGCGCTCTGGCGGTCTCGGTGCGGCCGGCGCCCATCAGTCCGGAGAAACCGAGGATCTCGCCCTTTCTGAGCTCAAAGCTCACGTCCTGCACCATTTTCCCGGCATTGAGGTGCTCCACCTTCAGCACCACCGGGGCATCCTTCGGAACCATGCTGTGTGTCTTCGGATCCTCGTAGATCACGCGGCCCACCATCATGTTGATGATGTCTTCCTTCGTGCACTCGCTTGTGATCAGCGTGCCCACATAGGTGCCGTCGCGCATGACCGTCACGCGGTCCGTGATCACCTTGATCTCGTCCATGCGGTGTGAGATGTAAATGATGCCGAGATTCTGCGCCCTGAGATCCCGGATGATCGCGAAGAGGTCCTCGATCTCTTTCTCCGTCAGCGCTGCAGAAGGTTCATCGAAAATGATTACCTTCGCTTTGTGGGAGATGGCTTTCGCGATCTCGCACATCTGCTGCTTGCCGACTGTCAGGTCGCTCATCTTGGCTTTGGGGTCGATATCGATGTGCAGCTCATCGAAGAGCTTCTTCGACTCCTGGACCATCTTCCGGTCGTCGATCATGAATCCCTTCTTGAATTCGCGCCCGATGAAAATATTCTGGGCCACGGTCAGGTCTCCGACCATGTTCAGCTCCTGGTGGACGATGACGACGCCGGCCTCCTGGGCCTCATGCGTATTGTGGAACGTAATCTCCCTTCCTTCGTAGCTGATAATGCCGGTGTCCTTCGTGTAAATGCCCGTCAGTACTTTCATCAGAGTGGATTTGCCCGCGCCGTTTTCACCCATCAGGGCATGGACTTCGCCGCGCCTCAATTCGAAATTGACGCGGTCCAGCGCCTTGACACCGGGGAAGGATTTGCTGATGTCTTTCATCGTAAGGATAACGTCACCCATCTGTTCCTTCTCCTTTCACTCAGTTTTTACGGCGTCTCGCCGAGACGTCTGCGTAGACGAACACGATGACGATGAGGCCGGTGATGATCATCTGGACTTCCTTCGTCATGCGCAGGGCCATGATGCCCTCCTGCAGCAAGGAGATGACCAGCACGCCGATGACCGTGCCGCCGATGGATGCCAGGCCGCCTGCCATGGACGTACCGCCCATGACACAGGAGGCGATGGCCTCATTGTTGTAGGTGTCGCCGAGGCCCGGCTGCACCGTAGTGTACGCGCCGACAAAGAAGATTGCAGCGATGCCGGCCATCATTCCGCAGATCACGTAGGCGAGCATCTGCCATTTTCTTACATTGACGCCGGAGAGGCGGACCGCCTCTTTGTTGCTGCCCAGACACAGGATGTAACGGCCTGCCTTTGTGTTGTTCATCACGACGTAGAGAATGATTACCGCGACGATGAAGATGATCAGGCCCGTCGGGAAGTCGTTGAACTTCACCAGGTTCCGGAACCAGCCGTTCCCGCTGGGATCATTTGCCTGAGGCCAGCTGACGGACTGCGTCTTGGTGAAGACGGAGCCAAGGCCCTTGGCAATATTCATCGTCGCCATGGATACAATAAATGGAGGAATGCCGACATAGGCCACGAGATATCCATTGAAGCAGCCGAAGCACAATCCAATGGCAATGCTCATCAGCAGGGCGACAATGACCGGCGCTCCAAAGGTGTTGAGCGTGTACCCGGACATCAGCGCGCAGCAGAACATCACCGGACCAATGGAGAAATCGATCCCTCCGGTCGCTATGACGAAAGTGACGCCCAGCGCCAGGAAGCCGAGGAAGTACGCATAATTCAGTATGCTCATGATGCGGGCTGCGCCGGCAAAACCTTGAATGACTGCTGAGAACACCCCGTACATAATCAGCAGGATGCAGAACAGGATAATCCGGTTAAATCCCAGCTTTTTGACAATTGGATTTTGTTTTATTTTTTCCACCTACTCTCCCTCCTTGTCAGCACTCTCCCTTACAATCGTCCGCACTTTCTATCCACTGTTAAAAGCTTGTGGTCTCTCAGTCCGGATAGACCACTGCAACCTTTCCGCATTTTCCGCTTGCCATCAGGGCATAGGCTTCGTCAGCGCGCTCGATCGGGAATTCATCCGTGATCAGGTCGCCGGGATGGATGTTCCAGCGGACAAGGCGGTCCACAAGATCCATCATTCTCCAGGTGGAGGTCACCCAGGAGCCGTAGATTGTCTTCTGGGAGTGCATCATATCGGGACTCGGATTGAGGGACATTGTGTTGCCCTCTCCGACAAGAGCGATCTTCGCCCACTCCTTCGATGCCCTCACGCAGGTCTGGCGCCCGGCGTCGGAAGCGGAGCAGTCAATCGCGCGTTCCACGCCCTTGCCCCCGGTCACATCCAAAATGTCCTGCACAGTGTGATCCGATGGCTTAAATACATAGTCCACCAGATTCAGCTTCTTCGCCAGGTCAATCCGGTAATCGTTCATTTCCACGCCGATCAGCTTGTTTGCGCCCATGGCCTTCGCCAGCATCAGCGTTGCAAGACCCACCGGGCCGAGGCCTGTCACCAGGACTGCATCATTTCCGCTGACACCGATCTTCTCGAGGGCTTCGTAGACCGTGCCGAAGCCGCAGGCCACCTGGGCGCCGTCCTTGTAGGTCAGCTCATCGGGAAGATGGACCAGGTCCTTCTCATCGCAGAGAATGTAAGGGGCCATGCCGCCGTTTCTCTGCCAGCCGTAAGCCTGGCGGAAGGTCGGATTCGAGCAGGCGATCATATATCCCATACGGCAGTTGTAGCAGACACCGCAGCCGGAGATGTGATAGACGATGACCCGGTCGCCGTTCTTGAATTCCTTGAGGCCCGGGCCCTCTGCCACGATGACGCCGCAGGGTTCATGTCCTGCGATCATGCCGGGGATATAGCCCTCCGCGCCCTTTCCTGTGTGCTCGCGATAGATCGCGCGAATGTCCGATCCGCAGATGGTGCTGGCCTTCGTCTGGACCAGAACCTGGCCGAATCCGGGCTTCGGAACCTCAAATTCCTTCATTTCTACAGTGCTGTTGCCGGGGAGCGTCGCTCCGATCATGCTCAGCGGGATAATCCGTTTATTGTCAGCCATCTCTCTTCTCCTTTTCCCTTCCAGGTGAGCCGCGAAGGTCTTTCTTCTGACTCACGATTCATGAAAGATTAATATTGTGATCATAGTGAGCCGGAGGAATCCTCCCCGCAGCTCACTCGAAATACTGAAATGCTGTGCCAGGCCGCCTGGCATAGAAACTCTTTTTCAGGAATGACAGTCCGTGCAGTCCACGATCACCCCGTCTTCATCCCAGAGGTCGTGCCAGTCCTTCGCGCCTTCCCACAGGAACACCTGCCCTTTCACCAGGCGGTTATTCCTCTCCAGGGTCGCGATGACGCGCATCTCTTCCTCCGTCAGCTTCTCTGTCACCGCCGCACGCAGGTTGGCTTCGTAGTTGTGTACAGAGAAGGGGATCGGAAGCACGCCCCGCTGCAGCGCCCATTTTAAGCAAATGATTGCAGGATGAACGCCATGATCCTCCGCGATCTTCCTGAGCTCCGGCATCTGCATATCCGCGATGTCATCCGGCTCAATGTCGCGCTCGGGGCGCCTGGGCGAGCCAAGCGGCATATACCCGATGGGCAGGATGTCGTGCTCCTTCAGATACTCGTACAGCTCCTGCTGCTGGAAGCAGGGATGCATCTCGGACTCGCAGGCGGCGGGCTTTATGCGGAGCTTGCCAAGAACTGCGTTCAGCTTCGGAATTGTCATATTGGAGATGCCGATGTGCTTTACCAGCCCCTTGTCCACCAGGTCCTCGATCTGCCGGTAAGTATCCAGGAACTCTTCCACCGAGAACGGCTTCGAATCGGGATTTCTGGAATTCACATCGCAGAACGGCGCGTGATAGTTCGGAAAAGGCCAGTGGATGAACAGCATGTCGAGGTAGTCACACTGAAGATCCGCTATGCTCTTCCTGCAGGATTTTTCGACTTCCCGGTGCATGTCATTCCAGACCTTTGTCATGATGAAGAGTTCCTCTCTCTTCACCAGGCCCTCATCCATTGCGGCGCGGAATACGCGTCCGATCTGCTCCTCATTTCCATAACAAGCCGCGCAGTCGAACAAGCGGTACCCTGTGCGTATGCCGCCTGCCACGGCCTCGGCCACTTCATCCGGGCCGACCCTGTCCGAGCCGAACGTGCCCATCCCCACGCAGGGAATCGAGCCGCCGTCACCTAATCGCATCATCGGAACTGTGCCGGGATCGATCATAACCTCTTCCTCCTCTTTCATTTCCTTATTCTCAGTTACTGTTCACGGCCCTCCCGCTACACTTAATATGCGCGATAGAGCCGCCCTCCACGATCTGAGCCCTGAGGGACAGTTCCATATGGGGCTCTTGTTCGGCATCCGGATTGCTGCCTGCATTTCTTATGTCCTCAATGCGCCTGAGCAGTAAGCGAACCGTTTCGTCAGCCATACTCCGAAGGGGCTGCACTACGACGGACAGGCGGGGATTCGACAGGTTCGACACGATCAGGTCGTCAAAGCCCACGATGGAGAGATCTGCCGGGCAGCGGAATTCCGACTCATTTACGGCCATCACCGCGCCGAGGATGATCTCAAAATTCCCAAGGAACACTGCTGTCGGCGGCTTCCTCAGCCTGAGAAGCTCCCACATGCTCTGGTAGCCGTGCTCGATGCTGTGATTCCCCAGCTTCAGGTATTCGGGAGGGACCGCAAGGTTCATCTCCTTCAGCAGCTGGAAGCAGCCCTCCAGGCGCTCCTTGCCGGTGATCACCGTGTCCGATCCGATGATCGCGATCCTGCGGTGCCCGTACTCCACAAGGAGCCTGAGTGCTTCCGCGGCAGCCGTCTGGTTGTCCACCTTCACACAGTCTACGCGGGAGTCACCCAGAGACCGGTCCAGCAGAACCACCGGAATCCCCGCGCGGATCGGAGGATTCAGGAAATCAGAAGTCTGGGCCACCGGGAGCACAATCAGGCCGTCCACTTGCTTCCCCATCAGGAAGCGGATATTGTCTGCTTCCTGAAGCGGGTCGTTGTGCGAATCGCAAATCATCGCCGCATATCCGGCAGCTCTCAGGCCGTCGCCCAGATACTGCAGGACCGTACAGACGAACACATTTGCGATGTCGAATACGACAACGCCGACCGTCTTGCTCTGACTGGTCACCAGACCCCGTGCCATTTCATTTACTTCATAATGGAGCTCCTCGATCGCCCTCTCAATCTTTTCCCTGTTCTCGGGAAGAAGGTTGCCTCCGTTCAGGTACTTTGAGATTGTCGCAAGCGAGAGACCCGTTACTTTTTTGATATCTCGTATCGTCGCAGCCAAATTACCGCCTCCGGATTCCAACGAACAGCGAGCAACGCGTCGTTTGGGCAATAATCCCAAAAAAGGACAGAGCGAAACGTTTTGCTCTGTCCACATTATCTATCCGTAATTCTTTTTTGTCAATCGCTATTTTTATTTATTTCCTCAGATCCTGTGTGCAGCGCTTCCCCGCCTAGCACAATTCACAGTCCCACACACCGATCGCCGTATCAGAGAACACGCTCCCAAGCCTCTCCTGGAGCTGTTCCCTGCTCACATCCTTCTTCAGGACCACCTGCAGGAAACCGCCGCCGCCGGCCCCGCAGATCATCTTGCCCGAAAGCAGGTCCTCGCAGGCATCGAAGATCTGGTCAATCAGCGTATTCGTGGAGCCGCTGTCGATCATCTTGGAGAGCTCCCAATGCCGGTTCAGCAGCCCGGCAAAGGCCTCCACATCCCCCCTCTCGAGTTCAAAACGCTGCAGGGCTGCATTTCTCTGGATTTCATTCAGGGCATAGACAGTGTCCGCCTCATTTCCGATATAGCGCCCCACTACGTCCCTGAGAAGATTTCTCGCCAGTCTCCGCTGCCCCGTATAGATGAGCGCGAAGCGCCTCTTTAGCTCTTTACTCGTCTCTTCGTCCAGCTCGACGTGCCGGACCCTGAGCTCCTGCTTCAGGCCCGGACGGGATGTGATGTATTTGATTCCGTCCGTCACGCCGCCCACCTGGTCCTGCCAGCCTCCGCCGGTGGACATGATCTGTTCCATACAAAGGACGTGGGAATAGAGGTCCTCCTCCTTATGCGGGATCGCAAGAAACTCAAACAGCGCCTTCACGCAGGCAGCCGCAAGAATCGAGCTCGTACCGAGCCCGGAGCCCTTCGGCACGCCGGTCACCTCGGTGTCCATCCAGATGCCGCCGCCCAGTCTCTCCAGTATTTCACTTAAGGAACCTCCCCGCGCCGGGATGACGCCGCACGCGAGCAGCGCAGCCTTCTGCAGAACAAAGGAATCAAAGGGATCCCCCACCGACTGCAGTGCCTCGATGCTGTCGAAGGAGCCCCGGACGTCCATGTCCCGGCTCTCAAAGACAATCTTCTTCTCTCGTAGTCTCCGAAGGGTTACCTTGACCGGGCGCTCCCCGCCAAGCAGGATGGATGCGTTCAGGACAGTACCGCCCCTCTCATTGCAATAGGGAGGTGTGTCGGACCAGCCCCCTCCGAAATTCACGCGCAGCGGGAGAGACACCACGTGCTCGTCCTT
The DNA here is from genome assembly GCA_902803505.1 of uncultured Lachnospiraceae bacterium. Lineage (GTDB taxonomy): Bacteria > Bacillota > Clostridia > Lachnospirales > Lachnospiraceae > Chordicoccus. The sequence continues at coordinate 9,236 of CADCQE010000214.1, forward strand.
GCAGATGCGGGCCTGCCTGTTCTCCCTGAGGCCCTCCAGCGTGGAAGTCAGAATCGCATCCGAAAGTGCCGCAAAGGCTTTCGCAATCTCCCCTTCTTCGTTCAGAGCGGAGCCGATATAATAATGGAGGCGCATCGCTTCCCGGTAATCTGCTTTGGCGAGCCGCGCTTCCAGCCACCGGGTCTGGATCTTTGAGAGACGGGGCATGGTGGTGAGACAGCTTGCCGGGGTGCCCTCTTTGATCGCTGTCGCGATGTCGTTCATCGCCACGAGCTCAGCCATGCGCTTGTTCCAGGCCAGGATCGCTTCCGGGTCGGCGTCATTGAAACCCGCTGCCATGGATTTTCCCGGCTGCGGCGTTCTTCCCTCCCGGATATCCTGATACAGACGGAGTGCGGCAGCGACCGCCTCCTTTATCGTGTCTTTCTCAGGATAGATGCCGGCGTCCCAGAGCGTCCCTTCGATCTCATGTCCGAACAGCTTGTTCTCTTTGGGGTTGTCGTCGATCCCGAAGATGCGGCACACGAATTTTCCATTCATCTGCTTGAGGCCGTGGAGAACCACATTGTCGGGAATGACTACGTCGTGAATGTCAATATAGGACAGGAGGCAGTTCCTGCCGACTTTGGCGCCGCGGTGGACATACGAGACCTCCAGATAGGAGCCTTCGCCGACCTCTGCCCGCGGATCCAGGACGGAATTATAGCCGGAGTGGCAGTTCATCGAGCTGTTGACGATCCGGCTCCATTCCAGGACACTGTAGCTGTCTACGCCCTGATTCATCAGTTCGAGGATCTCCCTGGTCGTCCCAAAATGGATGAACTTTGCGGGCGCCAGCCTGAGAAGCTTCATTCGAAACGGCCGCAGAGCACTCCACAAGGCGGTCCGGCATTCCTTCAGCTGCGGGCTGTCCTCTCCCTCCGGTTTTTCCTTGTAATACTCCTCCAGCGTGGAATCCGAAGCCAACGGATATTGAAAATCCCCATAGAGGCTCAGTCTCACTGTACTGTTCACGAAGCGCCTGTATTTTTGCTCAGTGTACCTTCCGTCAATAGAGATCAGGGAGTACAGCGCGTCCAGCACATCCACGCCGAAGAGAACGGCGCCGGTGTCGATGTCCACATCGTTCCTCTCATTGACGGCGCCGACACGCTGAAGCTTCTCCACACTCTGCTTGTGCAGGAAGCTCTTGACCTGCCCATCCTCACCGCGGAGGAACACGCCGTGGTTCCTGCCGGTGTCGACATTCTCCTTAAAGCTGATGACAGCGGCACCGGAGCCGGACCAGTCGATGAGGAGCGGATTGAAGAGCAGAAGCACGTCACCGGACAGCAGCAGCATGCCCTCCCGGATCCTGCCCGGTACAGCAGACATGGCGATGAGAAACTCGTCGAAGAGGGTCGAGCTCCTTCCGTCCGGAAGCCTGTGGGGGACAGGAGAGAAGAGCTTGCCGAGTGCGGAATACTGCGGCACGCGCTTGCTGTCGCCGCCGCTGTGGATCACGAGGATGCGGAGCCCCTTGAAGGATGACTCGTACTTCCGCAGATACTTCAGCACCGATAAGGTCGCGCCGCCGCTCCCGACCCGCACGCCTCCCTCATCGGGAATCACTTCGAACCTTGTCCTTGGCGGAAGCCCCTTCCGCCTGGCATCAATCTGCAGGCGGAAAGACTGCGCCTGATGCTCATTGCTCGCAGTGAGTATGACATAGTCCCACACAGGAAAAGCCGGAACCTTGAGGCTTCTCTGATAATCACTCCACGCGTCCAGATAAGACTGCGCCAAATATACCGATTCGTTCATCATCCACACTTCATGGTGCCGTGCACCACCACAAAACTCATCACCCTTTCGCATTTTCATGCAAAGGAGCCTGTCACTGTTCCATAACTCCAGCCGTTAACAAAATGATCTGCTGCGCAGAACCTTTCGATTATATCCTTCTCCTATCGTCTGTCTGAACCCCGCAAAAAATCCTCGTAAGACAGGCGGATGCCGTCTGCAAGCTCCGTCTTGTATGTCCAGCCGAGCTGCGCGGCCTTGCTCACATCCAGCAGCTTCCGGGGCGTTCCGTTCGGCTTGCTGCTGTCCCACTCGATCCGGCCCTCGTAACCGATCACCTTTGCCACGAGCTCCGTCAGCTCCCTGATCGTCAGCTCCTTCCCCGTTCCCGCGTTTACCGTCTCGTTCCCACTGTAATGATTCATGAGGAACACGCAGAGCTCAGCGAGGTCATCCACATACAGAAACTCCCGCAGGGGACTGCCGTCGCCCCAGCAGGTGACGGACGCGGCGCCGGCCACCTTGGCCTCATGGAAGCGCCGGATCAGCGCCGGGAGCACATGGGAGTTGGTCGGATGATAATTATCATTCGGACCGTATAAGTTCGTCGGCATCACGGAAATATAATCCGTTCCATACTGGCGGTTTAAGAACTCACAATATTTCAGGCCGCTGATCTTCGCAAGAGCATAAGCCTCATTCGTCTTCTCAAGCTCCCCTGTCAAGAGGCAGGATTCCTTCATTGGCTGCGGTGCCATGCGCGGATAGATGCAGGAAGATCCAAGAAACTCCAGCTTCCTGCACCCGTTCTGCCATGCGGCGTGGATCACGTTCATCTCCAGCATCATGTTGTCGTACATGAAATCAGCCAATGCATTTTCATTCGCAAAAATGCCGCCAACCTTCGCAGCAGCCAGAAATACGTATTCCGGCTTCTCCGCTGCGAAGAAGGACTCAACCTCATCCTGGCGCATCAGGTCCAGTTCTTTGTGAGTTCTGAGAACAAGATTGTGGTACCCCTGCTTCTCAAGCTCCCGGACAATCGCGGAACCGACCATTCCCCTATGCCCGGCGACGTATATTTTCGCATCCTTCTCCATCATGATTATTTCACAACACCTTTCTCGAGATACTCGGCAAGGTTCATCTTCATATGCTCCTCGGCTCTCTCCACCGCAACTTTCTTCATATCGTGTTTCACCATCAGCTCGACCAGCTTTTCAAATGAGGTCCTGGTCGGATTCCAGCCCAGCTCTCTCTTTGCTTTGCCCGGATCACCCCAGAGACTGACCACGTCAGTCGGCCTGTAGAAATCAGGGGAAACTTCGACCAGGACTTTGCCGTTCTTCTTATTGATCCCCTTCTCCTCAAGGCCTTCCCCCTGCCACTCAAGCTCGATCCCTGCGTAGTGGAACGCGAGCGTGGCGAACTCACGGACACTATGCTGCACTCCCGTTGCGATGACGAAATCCTCCGGCTTCCCATGCTGAAGGATCAGCCACATGCACTCCACGTAATCCCTTGCATAACCCCAGTCGCGCAGGGAGGACAGGTTGCCGAGATAGAGCTTGTCCTGCTTGCCCTGAACAATTCTCGCCGCCGCCAGTGTGATCTTGCGGGTGACAAAGGTCTCCCCTCTCCGCTCCGACTCGTGGTTGAAGAGGATCCCGGAGCAGCAGAACATCCCATACGCCTCGCGGTACTCCTTCGTAATCCAGAATCCATAGAGCTTCGCCACGGCATATGGCGAATACGGATGGAAGGGTGTATTCTCATTCTGCGGGACTTCCTCCACCTTGCCGAAGAGCTCCGAAGTCGAGGCCTGGTAGATCTTGCATTTCTTAGCCAGACCGGTGATCCTCACTGCCTCAAGTACGCGCAGCACACCGGTTGCGTCAACATCTGCGGTAAATTCCGGCGCATCGAAGCTGACCTGGACATGACTCTGCGCTGCCAGGTTATAGATCTCATCCGGGCGCACAGTGCCGATCACCTTCACCAGCGAAGATGTATCCGTGAGGTCTCCGTAGTGCAGATGGAACTGCGGATGCCCCTCCAGGTGGGCAATCCGCTCGCGGTAATCCACTGAGCTGCGCCGGATGATGCCGTGCACTTCGTACTTTTTCTCAATCAGAAACTCGGCAAGGTAAGAACCATCCTGCCCTGTCACACCTGTAATCAATGCTTTCTTCATAACAGCTTCCCCCTCATACATTCCATGCAGTCATCGTGATCGGTTCCATTATACTAGTTAACCTTAGTAATTGCCGAAGGCAATTGCTTAGATTAACTGCATATAGGGAAAACGAAAGGTTCTGCGCAGCAGA
>CADCQE010000215.1 GCA_902803505.1 uncultured Lachnospiraceae bacterium
ATTCAGAATGCGGTCTCCGCACAGGAAGGCAACAACCTGCCGGTATCTGCATTTAAGGATTATGTGGACGGCTCCACACCGTCCGGTACGGCCGCTTACGAGAAGCGCGGCATCGCTGTCATGGTCCCGATGTGGGATTCCACGAAGTGCATCCAGTGCACACGCTGCTCCTATGTCTGCCCGCACGGCGTCATCCGTCCGTTTGCATTGACAGAAGAAGAGGCGAAGACGCTTCCGGAGGGCTCAGAGACACTGCCGCTTCTCATGTTCCCGAACATGAAGTTCCGCATCGCTGTCTCCGCTATGGACTGCACGGGCTGCGGTTCCTGCGCAAATGTCTGCCCGGGCAAGAAGAACAAGGAGACAGGAGAGGTCGAGAAGGCCCTCGTGATGGTTCCGGCAGCAGAAGGCACGGCAGTCGACCAGCCGATCTTCGACGCAGCAGTCAAGACTCCGGAGAAGCCGGACGTCATCGAGAAGTACAAGATCAACACGGTGAAGGGCTCCCAGTTCCGTCAGCCGCTGCTTGAGTTCTCAGGCGCATGCCCGGGATGCGGCGAGACACCGTACGCCAAGCTGGTCACACAGCTCTTCGGCGACAGGATGTACATCGCCAACGCGACAGGCTGCTCCTCCATCTGGGGCAACAGCTCACCGTCCACACCTTACACGACGAACTTCAAGGGCCAGGGGCCCGCTTGGGGCAACTCCCTCTTCGAGGACGCTGCAGAGTACGGCTACGGCATGGAGCTCGCTCAGAAGGCGATCCGCACAGGCCTGAAGGCCAAGGTAGAAGGCCTCGTGGAAGACGGCATTGCTGTTGAGGAAGGCGCGAAATATCTCTCTACGTTCACGAACGGCGCTGAGAACGGTGCTGCCGCATGCGCACTCCTTGAAGCACTCAAGGACTGCGGCGACGAGAGAGCAAAGGACATCGTTGCGAAGAAGGACTTCCTGGCAAAGAAGAGCCAGTGGATCTTCGGCGGCGACGGCTGGGCTTACGACATCGGCTTCGGCGGCCTCGACCACGTCCTGGCATCCGGCCATGACATCAACATCATGGTCTTCGACACAGAAGTTTACTCCAATACAGGCGGACAGTCCTCCAAGGCAACTCCGACCGGCGCTGTGGCTCAGTTCGCGGCAGCAGGCAAGGAGACCAAGAAGAAGGATCTCGCAGGCATCGCGATGACATACGGCTATGTCTATGTGGCGAGCATCAACATCGGTGCTGACTACAACCAGGCAGTGAAGGCCATTGCGGAGGCTGAGGCATATGACGGCCCGTCCCTCATCATCGCTTACGCTCCCTGCATCAACCACGGCATCCGCAAGGGCATGGGCAAGTCCATCACTGAGGAAGAGCTGGCAGGAAAGGCCGGATACTGGCTCAACTACCGCTACAACCCGGTCCTCAAGGCAGAGGGCAAGGACGCCTTTATCCTGGATTCCAAGGAGCCTACCGGCAATTACGAGGAGTTCATCATGGGCGAAGTCCGTTACAGCTCACTCAAGAGAGCGAATCCGGAACGCGCCGCCAAGCTCTTCGCGAAGAACGAGGCAGAGGCGAAGGAGAGATATGCAAATCTGGTCAAGATGATCGAGTATCACAAGGCCTGATCACACATTCTCCCAATAACGGTTATTACGCCGCGCACAGCAATTGTGCGCGGCGCTTTTTTGTAGTATGATCTTTATCAATTGCTACTATTCACGGCCAATCTGCAATCAGGTTCTGGCTCATCACTTGCGTGAATGAGACAGGTTCTGATTGCAGATAAGGCCTGTGGCCTGCAGCGGGAGGGGCCGTGAATCGTAACTATCAATCGGATTGAAATCGTAGGAGTGATGATTTGCAGATCGTACGTGTTGTATTGTTCATATTGTTCCTGACCATCTACCCGCCGGTCATCAGCTGCGCCTTTCTGCCTCCAAGAAAGAACGGTGCCTACACCATCGTCCTCAGATGGTGCTTCGGCTGGTGCCTGATCTATGCGGTCCTGTACTGGCCGGCTGTGATCTGCATCCTCACGAGGCGGAGCCTGAACCTCCTGATCGCTGTCTGGGGCATCCTGCTGCTGGTTTTGACCGTGTACGCACTGTGGAAGATCAGGCGCCGGGGCATCGGGCTCTTTGGGGAAATGCGGGAATATTTGTCCGGCCTTACCTTTCCCGAGATCGCCGCCTCCGCCGCTGTCCTTGCGCATGCCGCGGTGACAGCGTTCATGATGCACATCGACGGGGATGATTACACTTATGTGGCAAATGCTACGACATCCCTGGACACAAACACACTTCTCAGATACAACGGCGGGATCGGGAAGTACCTGTCAAAATATGCAACAGAAGGGCTGAACCGGCTCGTCGCCGCGCCTCATTTTACCTACTACGCGGCTGTATCGAAAGTATTCGGGACCAGGCCGGCACCGCTCTGCCATACCTACCTTCCGCCATTCTTCACCTGTCTGTGTTTCGCGTCCCTGTTTCTCCTGGGATATGAACTGTTCCGGGGAGACCGGCGGAAGACGGGACTCTTTGCGGTATTTGCATTTCTTGTAAGCATTTTCTCCTATTATTCCGTCTATACGGCGCAGACCTTCATGCTGATCCGCGTCTGGCAGGGAAAGGCCCAGGTGGCGGGCTTTGTCATCCCGATGATCCTCTGGCTGTTTCTTGTCCTGATCCGGAAGGGGAGCATGGAGAAGGCGGATGTCCTGATGCTGGCTGTCTTCCTCGAGGCCTCCTGCCTGCTCACGGCTATGGGAGCGCTCTTATGCGCAGGGGAGGCATTGGTGCTCTCGGTAATTGCGGCGCTGATTCTCAAGCAGAAAAAGCTGTTTCTCTATACGCTGCCGGCACTTCTCCTGCCGCTTGCCACGGCGCTCATTTACCTGAAATACAACTGACAGGTGATACATATGCAAAAAGCAATTGAGATTATCATCAGCACCTATAAAGACGTGTTTCCGCGGCCGTTTTACCTGCTGTATACGGTGGCGGCCATCGTATTTTTACTGGTCCGCAGGAAGAGCAGTCATGAGAAACTGATGGGACTGTATTCCGCGACGATACTGCTTCTCTTTTTTCTGCCGCCCTTTGCATATCTTGCCGCCCCCTTTTTGAGGGACGGAGATGTCTACTGGCGCTACTTATGGGTGCTCCCGATTGTGGTAATCCTTCCCTATGCTGCAGTGCTTCTCATCAGCCGCTCCCCGCGGAGGATCATCAATGCAGCAGTGTGTGTGCTGCTTGCCGCCGCCCTGATGTTCGGGGGCAGGAATCTCTATGCCGCGGGTGTCTTTCACAAGGCCACTTCGAGGGAAAAGGTGCTCGACCACACGCTGGTGACCGCCCGCGTGATTGAGGAGAATATCGAGCAGACAGGACATAGGTATGCCTACCTTGCCGCTCCGTTCCAGGTGAGCCATGAGATCCGGGAGGTGTCCAGCGCCCCGAGAATCTACTCCAAGCGGTATTTCGATTTCACTTATCTGAAGGAAAACTATCCAATTCGTTATTACAACGTCCGGGTCCTCAACGGCCTCCAGACCGATGAGCAGCACAAGACGGTCAGGAACCTGAAAAAAAGGCGCTGTAATTATATCTATATGCCTACCGGCGCGGGCTGCGACGAGGACCTTGTGAAATATGGCTACGAAGTCATCTTCGACGGAGGAGCCTGGAAGATCTGGTACAATCCCAAAGTCCTCGGCAAGAAGGAAGCCAAGGAAAAGAAGAGAAAGAAAGCGGAGCAGAAGAAAGCTCTGGAAGCGGAACAGAGCAAAGCCCTGCAAGCGGAGAAGAGTTAATCAGTATAAGTCGAATCTGACAACACATCATGATATTTGAGGAGAATGATTATGGAATTAAAAGAACTGCAGGCCATGGAGGCTTATGAACTGATTCGCAATGAGGAGCTTCCGGACATTCACGCCCAGGGAATCCTTATGAAGCACAAGAAAAGCGGGGCGAGAGTGATCCTGGTTCCCTGCAAGGACGAGAACAAGGTGTTCTGCATCGGCTTCCGCACACCTCCGGCGGACTCCACGGGAGTGGCCCATATCATTGAGCACACGGTTCTCTGCGGTTCTGAGAAATATCCTTTAAAGGATCCCTTTGTGGAGCTGGTGAAAGGATCCCTCAACACCTTCCTGAATGCCATGACATATCCGGACAAGACCATCTATCCCGTGGCCAGTACGAACCAGAAGGATTTCCGGAACCTGATGAACGTCTATCTGGATGCGGTCTTTTTCCCGAATATTTATCATGAGCAGAACATCTTCCGGCAGGAGGGATGGCACTATGAGCTGGAGGACAAGGATGCGCCGCTTACGGTCAACGGCGTTGTATATAACGAGATGAAGGGGGTATTCTCCTCTGCGGACGATGTGCTGGAGCGGGAGACCATGAACGCCCTTTTCCCGGATACGGCCTACGGGGTGGAATCCGGCGGAGACCCGGAGGTGATTCCGGAGCTCACTTATGAGGACTATCTGGAGTTCCATTCCCGCTATTACCATCCTTCTAACAGCTACATCTACCTCTACGGGGATCTGGATTTTGCAGACACGCTCTCCTTCCTGGACAGAGAATATCTGTCCCGCTTTGATGTCCTTAAGATTGACTCCTCGCTTCGCTTCCAGGAGCCCTTTGAGGAGGGGAGAGTGGTCGTCAAGGAATACCCTGTCTCTTCGGAAGAGGACACGAAGAAGAATACCTTCCTGTCCTGGAATGTAGTGGCCGGAGACGCGCTGAATATGAAAGAGCTGATCGCTATGGAGGTGCTGGATTATGCCCTTCTGAGCTCTCCAGGTGCTCCGGTGAAGCAGGCGCTTCTGGATGCGGGGATCGGCCTGGATGTCTATGGCGGTTTCTCGGACGGAACGCTGCAGCCGTATTTCTCCGTCACCGCAAAGAACGCAGAGGAAGAAGACGCCGGGCGCTTTGAGAAAGTGATCCGCGATACGCTTAAGGATCAGGTGAAGCAGGGAATCAACCGGAAGTCTCTGACCGCCGGGATCCACTCCATGGAGTTTTCGTTCCGGGAAGCGGATTACGGGCTCTATCCGAAGGGGCTCTTCTACTGCCTGGATGTTCTCGGCACCTGGCTCTACAGCGACGAGCATCCCTTCGACGGATTAAAGCAGCTTTCGATCTTCGCGGAGCTGCTGGAGGAAGTGGAGAACGGATATTTTGAGCGGATGGTTGAGAAGAAGCTGCTCGGCAACCCGCACAAGGCCCTCGTGATCCTGCGTCCGAAGGCGGGGCTCACGGAAGAGCGCGAGCAGAAGCTCGCCTCCAAACTCGCAGCCCGGAAAGCGGAGATGAGTGAGGAGGAGCTCGAAGAAGTGATCGCCACTGAAGCTGCCCTCAGGGCCTGGCAGGACCAGGAGGAGAGCCAGGAGGCTCTGGACAGCCTCCCTGTTCTGAAGAGGAGCGATCTGAAGAGAGAAATTCTCCCCTTCTCAAATATCCGGGAGGATGTGCCTGTCACGCTGCGGGACGGAGAGACGGCGCTGCTTCCTGCAGTCTACCACATCGCCGACTGCAACGGGATCGCTTACCTCGACCTGATCTTTAATGCGAAGCGCATCCCCGGGGAACTTCTCCCTTACCTGGGTATCCTGAAGGCTGTGCTCATGAATGTGGGCACTCGTTCCTACAGCTACCAGGAATTGAACAATGAGGTCAATTCCGTGACGGGCGGGATCAGCATCGCGCTTGGGACAAATGAGGACGCCGGCGCAAGAGACGGATTCTCCGCTCAGTTGAGTATCCGCATGAAGGCTCTCATTCCCGAGCTTGTCAGAGGCGCTGAGCTGATCCATGAGATTTTGTACACATCCTGCTTTGAAGACGAGAAGCGGCTCAGGGAGATCATTTCCCAGACCAGGTCCCAGATGCAGATCCAGCTGCAGACAGCGGGGCATGCCGCTGCGGCGGGGAGAGCCTCCGCTTACCTGTCCGGAGAGGGCGCCTTTAATGACGCTGTCCTCGGCATCGCCTTCTACCGCGTGATCCTCGACATTGAAGAGCATTTTGATGAGAAGGCTGTTGAGCTGCAGGATGCTCTCAAGCGCCTCTGCGAAGCGCTCTTCAGGGCAGACAACGCCATTGCGAGCTATACCTGCGAGGAGGAGAACAAGGGCACTCTCGGTGGGATCCTTTCCGCTTCTCTGGAGAAGCCGAAGGAGAATGTACCGCTATGTGAAGAACTGGAGGTTCAGCCCCTCGGCATACGAAAGGAAGGCTTCATCACACCGGGCCAGGTGCAGTATGTCGCTATGGCCGGCAGCTATGCGGACAGCGGCATCCCTTACAGCGGCGCTCTGACTGTCTGCCGCCAGATCCTGAGCCTGGAATATTTATGGCAGAATGTCCGCGTCCGGGGAGGCGCTTACGGATGCAGCGTGAACATTTTAAGAAATGGGAGAGGAGTGTTTGCTTCCTTCCGTGATCCCCACCTCCTCCGGACGAAAGAAGTATTCGAGGGCGCTCCTGAGTACCTGGCCGGCTTTGCGGCAGATGAGAAGGCTATGAGCAAATATATCATCGGGACAATCAGCGGCATTGATACACCCCTGACACCCTCCACCTTTGGCCTCGTGTGCATGAAGGCCTATCTGAGCGGCCGAAGTGAGGAGGAGAGGCAGCGGTACCGCCTGGAAGTGATCGATGCGACGCAGGAGGAGATCCGCTCTTCGGCCGCTGTCGTAAAAGCAATCCTTGAGAAAGGGGCGCTTTGCGTCATCGGAGGCGAGAGCTCCATCCGCAGACACGAGGAGCTCTTCGGCAGCGTTGAGACTCTGCTTTAATACAGGACACAGGATTTCAAAACCCAGACCTTGGAAAATGCTCTCCATAAGCAATTCACAGGGTCTGGAAATGGAGAGACCGGAGAAGGAGCGTTTCTTTCTATGAGTGAGACAAAAGCGGGCTTTGCCGCTATCATCGGCAGGCCGAATGTTGGAAAATCCACGATGATGAATCAGCTGATCGGGCAGAAGATCGCCATCACTTCAGACCGCCCCCAGACCACGAGAAACCGCATTCAGACGGTATACACCTGTGAGGAGGGACAGATCATTTTCCTTGATACGCCCGGCTATCTGCGGAAAGCAGGGAACAAGCTGGGGGAATATATGATCGACCTCTCCGTGGGAACCTTGAGCGACGCGGATGTGGTTCTGTGGCTGATCGAACCTTCTTCCTATATCGGAGAGGGCGACCGCGAGATCGCGGAGGCGCTGAAGAAGGCCGGGACACCGGTGCTGCTGGTCATTAACAAGATCGATCTGGTCCAGAAGGAACAGCTCCTCGGGATCATCGACAGCTGGAAGGACTTCTATCCATTTACGGAGATTATCCCCGTGTCCGGCCTTAAGAGGCGGAACCTCGATGAACTCATCAAATGCATCTTCCGCTGCCTCCCCGAAGGCCCGCTCCTCTATGACGAGGAGACGCTCACGGATCAGTCGATGCGCCAGATCGCAGCGGAGATTGTCCGGGAGAAGGCCCTCCGGCTCCTCAATAAAGAAGTTCCCCACGGCATCGCCGTGACGATCGAGCGCTACCACGAGAGAGAGGACGCGGTCACGGAGATTGAAGCCTCCATCATCTGTGAGAAGGATTCCCACAAGGGGATCATCATAGGGAAGGGCGGCTCTATGCTGAAGCGCATCGGTACCGCTGCGCGCCGGGAGATCGAGGAGCTGTGCCAGGGCAAGGTCTTCCTGAAGCTCTTTGTGAAGGTCAGAAAGGACTGGAGGGACAATGAGCTGCTGCTGCGGGATTACGGATACGAGAAGAAGAACGGATGAGAGAGACAGTTGAGCTGAGCGGAGTGATTCTTTATGCCCAGAACATAGGGGAATACGATAAGCGCCTTGTGATCCTGACCCGGGAGAGGGGAAGGATCACTGCCTTTGCGCACGGAGTGCGGAGACAGAAGAATCCGATGATCGCCGCAGCGAATCCCTTCGTCTTCGCTGTCTTTACCCTCTTTGAAGGAAAGGACGCTTACACGCTGTCTTCCGCGGCCGCAACAGAATATTTTACGGACCTTGCCGGCAGAATGCCGGGCGTGTTCTACGGCTATTATTTTCTTGAAGTGGCAGATTATTTCGGGAGAGAGGGGATAGAAGCGGAGAATGTCGTAAATCTTCTCTATGTGACACTGCGCGCTGTGCTCAGAGAGCAGCTTCCTATCCGCATGATCCGCGCCATCTATGAGCTGCGGACTCTTGCGGAAAACGGCGTGTACGCGCCTCCGCCCGGGAGAGGGAAGCTGTCCGAGGCGGCCTTCGCCGCGCTGCGCTACGTCACATATTGTGAACTGAAGGGGCTCTATGCCTTCCGCTTAAGCGATGAAGCGGCAGCGGAATTCGAAGCGGCGGTATCGGAGGCCTTTGATAAGACAGTGGAGAAAAGCTTCAAAAGTCTTGCCGTCATACCAAAAATAGAGTAAACTGTCAAAACAGTTTTATTCTGTTTTCTGCCTGCCGGAAGGAATGAGGGCTGTGAATAGGATAGAAAGATTCATAAGATCAGTATTGAAGGAGTGAACAAGAATATGGTTGAGAAGACGATGGAGAAGATTGTCGCCCTCTGCAAATCCAGAGGCTTTATTTTTCCCGGCTCTGAGATCTACGGCGGACTCGCCAACACCTGGGATTACGGCCCTCTGGGTGTGGAGCTGAAGAATAACGTGAAGAAGGCCTGGTGGCAGAAGTTCGTGCAGGAGAGCCCTTACAATGTGGGACTGGACTGCGCGATCCTCATGAATCCGCAGACCTGGGTCGCTTCCGGGCATCTCGGCAGCTTCTCCGATCCGCTCATGGACTGCAAGGAATGCCACGAGAGATTCCGCGCGGATAAGCTGATCGAAGACTTTGCTGCGGAGAACGGCATTTCCCTTGATAGCTCAGTCGACGGCTGGAGCAATGAGGAGATGGAGCGCTTCGTGGAGGAGCACAAGGTCCCCTGTCCGTCCTGCGGCAAGCACAATTTCACCGGAATCCGTCAGTTCAACTTGATGTTCAAGACCTTCCAGGGCGTCACGGAGGATGCCAAGAACACCGTGTACCTTCGTCCGGAGACCGCACAGGGCATTTTTGTCAATTTTAAAAATGTGCAGAGAACCTCGCGCAAGAAAGTCCCCTTCGGTATCTGCCAGATCGGAAAATCCTTCCGCAATGAGATCACACCCGGCAACTTCACCTTCCGCACCAGGGAGTTCGAGCAGATGGAGCTGGAATTCTTCTGCAAGCCCGGAACGGATCTGGAGTGGTTCGCCTACTGGAAGGACTTCATGAAGACATGGCTGCTCTCCCTTGGGCTCAAGGAAGACGAGCTTCGCTTCCGCGACCATGACAAGGAGGAACTCTCCTTCTACAGCAAGGCCACGACTGACGTGGAATTCACCTTCCCCTTTGGATGGGGCGAGCTCTGGGGCATCGCCGACAGGACAGATTATGACCTCGGCCGCCATCAGGAGACCAGTGGAGAAGACCTCAGCTACTTTGACGACGAGGTGAACGAGCGCTATGTACCTTACGTGATCGAGCCTTCCCTCGGGGCGGACCGCATGGTGCTCGCATTCCTCTGCAGTGCCTACGATGAGGAGGTCCTGGATGCGGAGAAGAACGATGTCCGCACAGTGATGCATTTCCACCCTGCGCTGGCGCCCGTCAAGATCGCTGTGCTGCCTCTGTCTAAGAAACTGGCGGAGCCCGCTATGAAGATTTACGAGCAGCTGGCAAAGGACTGGAATGTAGATTACGATGACCGCGGCGCCATCGGAAAGCGCTACAGAAGAGAGGATGAGATCGGAACACCTTTCTGCATCACCTATGACTTTGATTCCGAGACTGACAACAAGGTTACAGTCAGATTCAGGGACAGCATGGAGCAGGAGCGTGTGGCTATAGATGAGCTTGAGGCATTTTTTGCTGACAAGTTTGAGTGGTAATTGAATTCAAAGTTGCAGGTTTACCTTATTTATTCAGATAAACCTGCAACAATTTGTGATTATGGAGGAATACCAATGAAACAATTTACAGCAGAAGAACTGCGCAAGGCCTGGAAGCAGTTCTATATAGACAGAGGGCACGTTGACTGCGGAGCCGTATCTCTGGTATCCGACGGATCCACCGGTGTTATGTTCAATGTGGCTGGCATGCAGCCCCTGATGCCTTACCTTCTTGGCAAGAAGCATCCCATGGGAACAAGGCTCTGCAACGTTCAGGGCTGTGTACGTACAAATGATATAGAGTTCGTTGGAGACAAGAGCCACGGCACCTTCTTCGAGATGCTGGGCAGCTGGTCTCTGGGAGACTACTTCAAAAAAGAGCGCTGCCAGTGGAGCTTTGAGCTTCTGACACAGCTCTTTGGCTTTGATGCCGATCACCTGGCTGCAACAGTATTTGCAGGAGACGAGAACGCCCCAAGAGACGAGGAAGGCGCTAAATATCGTATCGAGTCCGGCTTCAAGCCCGAGAATATATTCTATCTTCCCGCCGAGGACAACTGGTGGGGACTGGAATACGGCCCCTGCGGACCCGACAGTGAGATGTTCTATGTCAAGGATGTTCCGCCCTGCGGACCAGACTGCAAGCCCGGCTGCCACTGCGGCAAGTACACAGAGGTAGGCAACGACGTATTCATGCAATATGAGAAGCATCACGACGGCCACCTGACACCTCTTTCCCAGAAGAATGTAGACACAGGCTGGGGCCTTGAGCGTATCCTTGCATTCTTAAATGGTGTTGACGACGTCTACAAGATCGACGTTCATGCACCTGTAATCGCTTATATAGAGAAAGAGAGCGGCATTAAATACGAAGCTGACGAGAAGTCCACCAGATCCATGAGAATCCTTGCAGACCACTCCCGTACAGCAGTTATGCTGATCGGAGATGAGGCAAGACTTGTTCCTTCAAATACCGGTGCAGGCTATATCTTAAGAAGACTTATCAGAAGAGCAGTAAGACACGCCAGAGCCCTTGGCCTTAACAAGGACCAGATCATTGGTGTTGCAACCATCTATCTGGATGAGTACTCCGAGAGCTATCCGAATCTTGTCAAGAACCGTGAATTTGTATTCACAGAGCTTGG
This sequence comes from uncultured Lachnospiraceae bacterium, assembly GCA_902803505.1. Lineage (GTDB taxonomy): Bacteria > Bacillota > Clostridia > Lachnospirales > Lachnospiraceae > Chordicoccus. The sequence continues at coordinate 11,119 of CADCQE010000215.1, forward strand.
CAGAGAGATCGACCGCTTTGAGTCCACACTGGAAAACGGCATGAAGGAGTTCAAGAAGATCCAGGATAAGACTTCTTCA
>CADCQE010000216.1 GCA_902803505.1 uncultured Lachnospiraceae bacterium
ATAGACAGTGATCTTCTCATCACGGCCTTCGATGGGGAATTCCACCTCGGCACCGTAGGATTTGCCGATCCAGTCGGTCTGCATCTTCTTGACCTTCTCCGGCCACTCCAGTCCGTCGAGGCCGCTCAGCAGGCGGTCTGCATAAGCTGTGATCTTCAGCATCCACTGGCGGAGATTCTTCTTCGTCACTTCACTTCCGCAGCGCTCGCATTTTCCATCCTGCACTTCTTCGTTGGCGAGGACGGCTTTGCAGCTGGGGCACCAGTTCAGCGGCATTTCCTTCTCATAAGCCAGACCGTGTTCGAACATCTTCACGAAGATCCACTGGGTCCATTTATAAAAATCAGGATCCGTCGTGTTGACCTCCATATCCCAGTCGCGGATTGCGCCGATCTGGTCGATCTGCCTGCGGATATTCGCCACGTTATTCGCAGTGGAGATCGCGGGGTGCTGTCCCGTCTTGATGGCATAGTTCTCCGCCGGAAGACCGAAAGCGTCCCAGCCCATGGGATGGATCACGTAATGGCCGCCGTCCATCATCTTGTAGCGGGCCCAGACGTCAGAGATTACGTAGCCTCTCCAGTGGCCCACATGCAGGCCTGCACCGGAGGGATAAGGGAACATATCCAGGCAATAGTACTTCGGCTTCTTGCCGTCGTTCACATTGATGGGGTTCTCCTCCCACTTTTTTCTCCATTTTGTCTCCACTTCTATGTGATTGTAAGGAACTGCCATAGTGTTAATGCCTCCTCTGCTTTATAACATTTCCAATAAAAGAGCTGTTTTGGTGAATATCAGAAAGATCATATAAGTACACTGATTATTTGTCAAGAAGGGCCCAAGATCCCGAGAAAGGCCGCGAGCTCGCCCCTATTCGGCCCTGCCGCCCGGTGGGAATAAAAGAGATCCGGGTTGCAGCAGGTACAGAGATTCGGGAGGGAGATGTGGTCTACCGGGATGCCCGCTTCCGCGAGAATCCCGCGGTTCGTCCCCTGGAGATCCAGCAGGTATTTTCCTCCGCCCTTTCCAATTACATAGCAATTGGGAAAATGAATGGCGACCTCCTCTCCCACTTCGTAGCAGTCCTGACAGATGGACGGCCCGATTGCCGCGTACATCGAGGACGGCTCCGATCCGTAGGCCTCCTGCATCGCACGCACGGCATTCGCTGCAATGCCGGCTTCCGTGCCCCTCCAACCGGAGTGCACCAGCCCGATGGCCTGGTGATCGGGATCCACGAGATAGACCGACAGGCAGTCGGCCGCGAGGACTGTGAGCACGACTCCGGGCTCATCCGTGATGAGACCGTCAATATCCCGCCAGGGAACTTCTCTCAAAAAGCCTGCCCCCCTGTCTTTTCTCCCCACCTTCAGCACGTTCGCTTTGTGTGTCTGGTGGGCAAAGACGAGATCCTCGGTCTGAAAGCCTATGGCTGCGGCAATCCGCTCATAATTCGTGCGCACGGCATTTTCGTCGTCCCCGCGGCGGAAATCCAGATTGAGGGACGCCAGATGCCCTTTGCTCACACCGCCGAAGCGGGTGGAGAAGCCATTCTTCAGCCATTTGTATGAATCAAATTGGGGGAAGCTCAGCCAGAGAAGGTCATCCTTCCTGTGCAAAGTCATTCCTCTGTCTTCTTCATTTATGTATTTAATATCCATAGCTTTTACTCTTTGTAATCAAAGGCAGCGCGAAGATGTTCAATTCCGTCCGGTGTGATCCCTACGACGTCGAAGCGGCAGGGGATGTCCACCGTGTGCAGCTTCGTGACCAGGTAGTAACGGGCGACTCTTGAGATGCGGCGCTGTTTGCGGTAGTTCACTGCGGCGAGGGGACCTCCGCCTTTCTGGTTCTCCCGGTATTTGACCTCCACAAAGACAAGATATTCATGCTCTCTGGCGATGAGATCAATCTCTCCCATTCTGCAGTGATAATTCTGCTCAATGACCTGGAAGCCCTGCTCCTTGAGATAAGCTGCTGCCAGCTCCTCATATCTCCCGCCGATCCCCCGTCTGTTTACATCCATTTGGAAATGAATGATCTCCTGTGGATCGGACAGGGACCGAGTTCCTTCAGCGCAGCGATGTGCTGTGCCGTCCCGTATCCTTTATTCTGTGCGAAGCCGTAACCGGGATACAGGCGGTCATAGTCCTCCATCATGTGGTCCCTCGTCACCTTGGCCACAATACTTGCGGCGGCGATGGACGCGCTTTTTGCGTCCCCCTTTATAATGGGACACTGGGGAATGGACACCTGCGGAATCATTACCGCGTCATTGAGCAGGAACTGCGCGGGAGGATCCAGCATCTCTATGGCTTTGCGCATGGCCCGGTAGGTGGCCTGGAGGATGTTGATCTCATCAATTGTCTCCGGGGACTCCATGCCGAGCCCTATGGCCAGCGCTTCTTCCCGGATCACCTTGCAGAGCTCCTCCCGCTTCTTCTCACTCAGCTTCTTGGAGTCGTTGAGATAGAGAATGGGGTGGTCGGCAGGGAGAATCACGGCGCAGGCCACAACCGGACCGCATAAGGGCCCGCGGCCCACTTCATCGACACCGGCGATCCGCCCTTTGCCGGCGAAGCGGCGTTCATACACGAGCATGGCCTCGGTGCGGGCGAGCTCTTTCTCCAGCTGCAGCCTTGCCCTCTCTTCCTTTTCCCTGAGAAGACGCTCTTGTCGTTCTGTCACGGAAATACTCCTTTTCTTATGCGGGAAGCTCCAGGGAGATTCTGCCGATGCGGCCGCTGCGGAAATCGTCCATCAGCAGGCGGGCCGCCTTCTCCGAATCCGCTTCTCCGCCTTTCTTGAGGCATCCCCTCCGAAGGGCGATTCCTTCAAGGACCCTTAAGGGATCGGCTTCTTCCTGCAGATCGTATCTTGCGGCAAGCACGCCGGGATATCGGGGAAGCAGGACGCGGATCAGATCCAGAGCGAGCTCCTCGATCCGGAGGATCTCATCCGGCATGGACCCCACCAGCGCGATGTTGAGGCCTACCGTCTGGTCTTCAAACTTCGGCCACAGAAGACCGGGAGTATCCAGCAGCTCCACCTCTTTGCTGATGCGGATCCACTGCTTGCCCTTGGTCACACCGGGCTTGTTGCCTGTCTTTGCCGCAGCCGAGCCGGAGAAGGAATTGATGAATGTGGATTTTCCGACATTCGGGATTCCCGCCACCATAGCCCGGATGGGGCGGTTCTGTATTCCTTTTCTTCTGTCCCGCTCGATCTTGGCCTTGCACACTTCGCGGATCATCGGCGCAAGAAGCTTCAGGGACCGGTTGCTGCGGAGATCGCAGGCAAATGGGTGCATGCCGCATTCCCGGTAATAAGCCATCCATTTTTCATTGGCAGCCGGATCCGCCAGATCCGGTTTGCCAAAGAGAATCATGCGCTCGCGCCCCAAGGAGAGCCGGTCGAGGTCGGGATTCCTGCTGGACATGGGGATGCGGGCGTCCACGATCTCTATGACAAGATCAATCAGCCGGATCTGCTCTTCGATCTGGCGGATTGTTTTTGTCATATGTCCGGGATACCATTGATAAACCATGTGCACCTCAATGTCGAAAGAATGATCTGTAATCAGAACCTGTCTCATTCATGCAAGCATGATGAGCCAGAACCTGAATGCAGACTGGCCGTGAATAGTAACGAAAAATCAATTTACAAAACCGGTGCGGGAGAATGGCTGCGCGATGAACCAGACCTTTCCGTAGATCTGTCCCTTCGAGATATTGCCCACATCCGCGAAGCGGCTGTCTTCACTGTTGTTCCGATTGTCACCAAGTACAAAATATTCGTCCGACCCCAGGTGGATGCCCTGCTCAGCGAGTCCGGGCTTCGTGATGTTCGGCAATTCACGGTTCTCGATGTAGGTCTTCCCGTCAATCAGGATCAGCCCGTCCTTGATCTGGATGGTCTCGCCGGGCAG
>CADCQE010000217.1 GCA_902803505.1 uncultured Lachnospiraceae bacterium
CGAAAGCAGTCCGCGACACCATCCGGTCCTATGTCAAAGAAGAGAGCATTGACCTGAGTGAAGTGGGGCTCTCAGACGAAACGGTCCGCGGCATCTCCCAGATCACCTTTGTCGCCTGCGGCTCCGCTTACCACGTAGGAGTTGCGGCACAGTACATCATCGAGGATCTCGCAAAGATCCCGGTCCGGGTGGAGCTCGCCTCCGAATTCCGCTACCGCAGCCCTCTGCTCGACCCCGCCGGCCTCGTCGTCGTCATCAGCCAGAGCGGCGAGACCGCCGACTCTCTGGCCGCGCTCAGAGAGGCAAAAGCAGCGGGAATTCGGACTCTTGCCGTCGTCAACGTAGTGGGAAGCTCCATCGCCAGAGAAGCTGACAATGTCTTCTATACAATGGCGGGCCCCGAGATCGCAGTCGCCACCACGAAAGCCTACAGCACACAGCTCATCGCCTGCTACCTGCTGGCGATGCAATTTGCCCTTGTGCGGGAGACCATCACGAAAGAAGCCTGCAGCGCGATGCTGCAGGAGCTCTGCTCCCTTCCTGACAAGATTGAGCGCATTCTGGAGGACAAGGAGCGCATCCAGTGGTTTGCTGCGAAGCATTCCAACGCCCGGGATGTCTTCCAGATCGGCCGCGGCATCGATTACGCCATCTGTCTCGAGGGAAGCCTCAAGATGAAGGAGATCAGCTACATCCATTCCGAGGCCTATGCGGCCGGAGAGATGAAACACGGCACCATCTCCCTGATCGAAGACGGCACGCTCGTCATCGGTGTCCTGACGCAAAAGACCCTCTTTGAGAAAACTCTGAGCAACATGGTGGAGGTCAAGAGCCGCGGAGCCTATCTCATGGGCCTCACCACCTATGGCAACTACAACGTGGAGGACACCGCGGATTTCACGGTCTACATCCCGAAGACCGATGAGCATTTTACCACTTCCCTTGCCGTCATCCCCTTGCAGCTCATGGGCTATTACGTCTCTGTTGCGAGAGGCCTCGATGTCGACAAACCCAGAAATCTCGCAAAATCCGTCACTGTTGAATAGCCAATCGGGCAGATGACCGTATGGCGGTGATTCCGGCAGGAACCTCCCCCTACAGCCTCAGATATAAGCAGCTTTCGCTGCGACATGCGTGCAAAGCACGGATGGTCTGTGGCCTGTAGCGGGAGGGGCCGTGAATAGCAACAACGGCCGTAAACCCGCTGATTTACTGGATTTCTTTTTTGCGGTATATATTGCAATTGCCTGGAAAAGCGTGTAAGATTTATGCAATGGATCAGCGATTGTTCCATTTTTCATTAGCATATGAATCAAGATCGAGGAGGGAACATATCATGACAAAACCGGAACTGGTTAAGGCAGTGGCAGAGGCAGCCGGACTTTCTGGAAAGGATGCTGAGAAGGCAGTGAATTCGATGGTGGATTCCATCACACAGGAGCTGGCAGCCGGCGGAAAAGTACAATTGATCGGATTCGGAACATTTGAAGTAACAGAGAGATCTGCCCGTCAGGGCCGCAACCCCCAGACAGGCGAGACCGTACAGATTGCCGCTTCCAAGGCTCCGAAGTTCAAGGCCGGAAAAGCTCTGAAGGATGCAGTCAACGCCCCGAAGAAGGGCGGGAAGAAGAAAAAATAAAGAGTCGCAAAAGAACGTTTTAAGGGGCACGGAGCCGGTCTCCGTGTCCCGTTTTTTCGAAAAAGACCGCGGGTACGTCCCGCATATGAAATGGAGGAATTATGAGACAGCTGACGCTTGGCAGAACCGGAATCGAGACACCTCAGAATGCATTCGGCGCCCTTCCGATCCAGAGGGTATCTAAGAAGGCTGCCGTCCGCATCCTCCGCCGCGCCTATGACGGCGGCATGACCTACTTTGATACAGCCAGGGCCTACTCCGACAGCGAGGAGAAGCTGGGTGCCGCGTTTGACGGAATGCGCAGCCGCATCTTTATCGCAACGAAGACACAGGCGAAGACAGCGGAACAGTTCTGGGAGGATCTGGAGACCTCTCTTGAGAAGCTCCGCACGGATTACATCGACGTCTACCAGTTCCATATGGCCGGCCGGGTCTATGCGCCAGGCGATGGCAGCGGATTGTACGAGTGTATGCTGAAAGCAAAAGAACAGGGCCGGATCCGCCATATCGGCATTACGGCCCACAAGATCCAGGTAGCCATGGACGCCGCTTCTTCCGGTCTCTACGAGACGCTGCAGTTCCCCTTCAGTTATCTCTCCTCTGACAAAGAGATCGCTCTGGTCAGGCTCTGCCGGGAAAAAGGCGTTGGCTTCGTGGCGATGAAGGGACTCGCCGGGGGCCTGATCACGCGTTCGGACGCCGCCATGGCTTTCATGTCCCAATTTGAAAATGTGCTCCCCATCTGGGGCATCCAGAGAGAGCGGGAGCTCGAAGAGTTTCTGGCTTACATGGACCGGACGCCTGCGATGAATGCGGAGCTCGCTGCATTTATCCGGAGGGAACAGGAAGAACTGGCAGGAGACTTCTGCCGGGGCTGCGGCTACTGCATGCCCTGCCCGGCAGGCATCGAGATCAACAACTGTGCCCGCATGTCCCTCATGCTGCGCCGCGCGCCCTCTGCAGCCTGGCTCACAGAGGCCTGGCAGGAGAAGATGGAGAAGATCAACGACTGCATAGGCTGTAATTCCTGCATGCAGAAATGTCCCTATAAGCTCAATACCCCCGAGCTGCTGAAGAAGAACTATGCGGATTACCGGCAGGTGCTGCGCGGGGAAGTCAGCGTCTTATAGGGAGCGGCTCTCCACCTGTCCTCTCAGAACGATGACCGGCGTACCGTAATCCACAAGGTCATAGAGTGTCGCCGCGGCGCTCGTCGGGAGGTTGACGCAGCCGTGAGAGCCGTCATACTCATAAATATTGCCGCCGAAGGAATCCCGCCAGCTGGCGTCGTGGAGCCCGTAGTGGGGGATGAAGCGGATCCAGTAATCCACATGGACCGAATAGGACAGGGATCCGTCCGAGCGGTAACCCTCCAGCTCGCGGCCGCGGATCTTCTCATCCACATCGAAGATGCCCGACGGCGTGCTGGAATATCCTTCCGTGCCTGTCACACAGTTGCAGTCGTAGACAAGCTCGTAGTCCTGATAATAATACACGTGCTGCTCGTAAATATCGATCTCGACATAGGTGCCTCCAAAGCGGGGATCCAACGTGTCAACCATCTGGGTATACACCGGATTGATGGTTCCGCTCCTGCCTGCAATCAGCATCTCCGCCAGAGTGGCCGCCATCCGCTCCTGGTTGAGCGTGTGGCCGTGCAGATTCTCCGAGTCGAATTTCTGCATCCCGTAATTCGTGGATTTGAAGCTCCGATAGTAGCCGTAATTGTCGTCCTCTGCGGCGATCTCGGCAATGATCCGCTTCGCCTGCCTCAGGACTGCATCTTCATTGACCTGATAGCGGCCCTCCGAATCCACGCTCACCCAGTTGACCGTTGAGGAAGCATCCACCTTCCGCAAGGACCCGTCACTGAGCTTAATGGAGACTTCTGCGCTGAGCAGCTTATTGAGCTGGTCCCTGCGGGCCACGAGCTCTGCGTCATCAGCGCGCACCTGCGGTTCCTTATAGACATCCTTGAGCCGGGTGAGATCGAGCACGGACTTCTCGCCAAGAATCGCCTTGGCTGCCTCATCAGCGAGAGCCTCCTCATCGAGCTGCGTGCCTTCCACTTCCGGAATCAATTTGAATTGAAAATCCTTTGACAGCCTGAGATCTGCATTTTCAGGCTTCTGATAGTTCCCCTCCTGCAGCTCCGGCAGTGTCTTGAGAGATTCCACCAGGGCATCGCGGTCCACCGTGTATTTCGTCTGCAGTGTCTCATCGCAGGTACTGCCCAGCTCTCTCGTCAGCCATTCGTGCCGGTTCTGCTCATTCATGAGCTGCTGCAGCTCGTCCGAGCACTGATAGTCAAGAGCGAGATCATTTGCATTAAGCTCTGCCTCCGCGCCATCCCGGAATTTCAGCGTAATGGAATAATCCGCCTTCTTCGTGCGGAGAATCTCTGCCGCCTCGGAGACGGTCTTATCGCTGACATCGATTCCGTTGATGATGGTGCCCGGGAGGAAATGATTATTATATTGGGCTGAATTTACGACATACGCACAACAGGTGCAGACTGTGAGTGCAACACCGACCGGCAGCACACGCTTCAACAGAAGGCGCTTGCCTCTTCTTGAAAATGATCTCCCCATGAAGATACTCCCCTGTTCACATAGCAAAAACAAACACACCTGTAATACTCCCGTTACAGATGTCCGTCTCTCCTATTATACGCTCTAATTTGCGTGTGGAACACACAATATCGTGTGGAAATATTAATTTTTTGTTACATATCTACTATTTACGGCCAATCTGCAATCAGAACCCGGCTCATCATGCCTGCATGAATGAGACGGGTTCTGATTGCAGATAAGGCCTGCGAAGCAGGAACCTCCCCCTACAGCCTCAGACATAAGCAGCTTTCGCTGCGACATACGTGCGA
>CADCQE010000218.1 GCA_902803505.1 uncultured Lachnospiraceae bacterium
AGCGGCCCACATATTGGCGAGGCCGAGGGCGCCGAGCGCGAGTATGAGCAGCTTCACGCCGAGGGCGAAGACAATGTTCTGCTTTGAGATCTGCATGGTTTTCCTTGCGATGCGGACAACGGGAGGAATACGCATGAGGTTGTCGTCCATGATCACCACGTCGGCGGCTTCGATCGCGGCGTCGGACCCGAGAGATCCCATCGCGATGCCGACGTCTGCCCGGGTGAGCACCGGCGCGTCGTTGATGCCGTCTCCGATAAAGGCGAGTGCTTCGCCGCTCTTGCGGGACGCAAGCAGCTCCTCGACCTTTGCGACTTTATCTCCGGGGAGAAGCCCCGCATATGTCTCGTGGATGCCGAGCTCGGCCGAGACTTGAGCAGCTACTCCTTCTCTGTCGCCGGTCAGCATGACGAAGCGCTCGACGCCCAGGGACTGAAGCATGGGAATGACGTCCTTCGCCTCCTGCTTGACAATGTCCCGGATCAGGATCGCTCCGAGATATTGACCGTCCCTCGCCACATAGCACACGGTGGCGGCGGGATCCGAAGCCGGCAGAATGGAAATGCCGTGAGCCTCCATGAGGGCATTATTTCCAACCAGGATGACGGAACCGTCCGCATGGGCGATGATCCCCTGGCCGCTGACATTTTCTGCCTGGACAGACGAGCTGTCATGTTCCGCGGAACTGCCTGCAGGAAGCTCTGAGCATGCTTCCCGGATGGAGACCGCGATGGGATGTGTCGAACTGCCCTCCGCGATGGCAGCTGCGCCAAGCACTTCTTCGCGGGCAACACCTTTCGCGCATTCCACTGCACTGACCTTGAAATTTCCCTGGGTCAGAGTTCCGGTCTTATCCGAAACAACAATGTGCAGCTTCCCCATCAGCTCGAGGTAATTGCTTCCCTTCACCAGGACTCCCAGCTTCGAAGCCGCTCCGACCCCGCCGAAGAAAGCCAGGGGAACGGAGATCACCAGCGCACATGGACAGGAAATGACAAGAAATGTGCAGGCCCGGTACAGCCACACAAGCCACTGCCCCGTAAAGAGCGAAGGGATGACGGCGAGGGCGACGGCTGCGGCCACTACTATGGGAGTGTAATAGCGCGCGAAGCGGGTGATAAAATTCTCTGTCTTGGATTTGTTCTCGGAAGCCGTCTCCACCAGCTCCAGAATCTTGGAAACCGTGGAATCCTCGTAGCATTTTACAGCGCGCACATGGAGCAGCCCGTCTCCGTTGATGCAGCCTGAGATCACGCTGTCCTCTGCATGGACTTTGACCGGAACAGATTCGCCGGTCAGGGCTGCGGTGTTGAGCATGCTCTCCCCGCTCACGACGACGGCATCCACGGGGACCTTTTCACCGGGGCGGATCAGGAGGATATCCCCGATCTCCACGTCATCCGGATCCACCGTCACAAGGGAGCCGTCCTCCCGCTCGATCGTCGCCGATTCCGGGGCAATATCCATGAGATCGGTGATGGACTGCCGCGACTTGCCGACCGCATAGCTCTGGAACCACTCGCCCACCTGGTAGAACAGCATGACAGCCACCGCTTCCTCCATCTCACCGGTCACAAAAGCACCGATGGAGGCCAGGGTCATCAGGAAGGATTCGTCCAGCATCTGGCCGTGGATGACGCCGAGTACGGCCTTCTTCAGGACATCCCAGCCGGCCAGAAGATAGGGGATCAGGTAGATGGCGAGGGAAGCCCAGCGGTTCTCAAACACGGCCGGGCACAGGCCGCATTTATCCACAATCAGGATACCAAAGAACAGTGCAAGCGCAATGAGAATGGTGCGAAGCCGCTTCTTCAGTTTATCGGACATGGTATTACACCTCGACGGAGAAATCCGGCTCGATCCGCTTTCCGACGCGCACTGCTTCTGCGAGAATCTCATCGAAGCGATTGTCGTCCGCCTCTAAGATGAACTTCTGCGTCATGAAATTCACTTTGACATCCTGTACACCGTCGATCTTGCGGATCGCGTCTTCAACCTTTGCCGCACAATTTGCACAATCAATTTCACATTTGAATTTCTTTTTCATGTTGTCACCTCTCTCATGGATGTGGGGGTTTGTGTTTTCCGTAGTATTCCGGCCGCTCATTCCTCAATGTGTTCTTTCCCCATGGCGATGATTGTCTTCACATGATCGTCTGCCAGGGAGTAGACCATCGCTTTTCCTTCCCTTCTGGCGGAGATGAGCTTCGAGGTCCTCAGGATCTTCAGCTGATGGGAAATGGCGGACTGGTTCATCTCCAGGGCTTCACAGATCTCTGTCACGTTCTTTTCGCTGCGGAAGAGAGCGAAGAGAATCCGGATCCTTGTGGAATCGCCGAAGATCTTGAACAGCTCCGCCAATTCACAGAGCTCGTCTTCACTGATCTGGTCAGGGAGCTGGTCGAGATCGTGTGTGTGTGTTGCTGCGGACATCTCAGCCTCCTTTCCTGCAAATGGAATTGTAATTGGAATTGTTTAACATATGAATATATTATCATATGTTTATAAGAAGTCAATAGCAAAATGCTGCGGTGGGGACGGTTCTTTTTGCTTGACGCATACCAAAAAAATGTTAAGACCGTAGTACATCATTAGAACAGTGAACAATGAAAAGGGAGATACTATGAAAGAGAATGGATTGACAATGGGCTGCCGCCGGGTTCTTCTGACCGCCATGTGCATCCTGCTCGCCGCGGGATTCACAGCAGCAGCGTGCGCCTGCTTGCCGCTGCGTGCGGAGGCGGCGGAGCAGGAGAAGGTCACCAGAGATTTTTATGCGATGGATACCGTTCTGACGCTGACGGCCTACGGGGACGGCGCTGCGGAGGGCATCACAAAAGCCGGGGAAGAGATTGAGCGGCTGGATGCCCTCCTGTCCACCGCCCGTAAGGAGAGTGAAGTGGCCTCGATCAATGCCGCAAGCATGGAGACGGAGGGGGAGATGTTTGCCCTTTCGGAGGACAGCATTGCCCTGCTTACGGCCTCTCTCTACCTGAACGAGGAGACAGGCGGTGCATTTGACATCACGATTTATCCCCTCATGCAGCTGTGGGGATTTCCGACGAAGGAGTACCGCGTGCCTTCTGACGATGAGATTGCCGGGACGCTGGCGCTGGTCGGGTCTGACCGGATTTCCTTTGACCCGGAGGAGGGAGAAATGTCCTTTCCGATGAAAGGAATGGAGATCGACTTCGGCGGCATTGCGAAAGGGTACGCGGCTGAGCGGATCCTGCAGATCTTCCGGGACGCCGGCATCACCAGCGGCCTGGTGAGCCTCGGGGGCAATGTCCAGACGCTGGGGACGAAGCCGGACGGCAGCCCCTGGAAGATTGCCATACAGAATCCCTACGGCGAGGAGAATTATCTCGGCGTCTTACAGGCAGCAGACAAGGCAGTGGTGACGTCCGGCGGATATGAGCGCTATTTTGAGGAAAATGGAAAGCGCTATCACCACATCCTCGACCCGGCTACGGGCTGTCCGGCAGACAGCGGCCTGCTGTCCGTGACGATCATAAATGACGACGGCATGATGGCGGACGGACTGTCGACGGCTCTGTTCGTTATGGGAGAAGAGAAAGCAGTGGAATTCTGGAGAAATCATGCGGATGAGTTCCAGATGGTGCTCTATACCTCAGATGACCGCCTGCTGGCCAGTCCGGGTCTCAGAGATTGCTTTACTTCGGACAACACGATCGAATGGATTGCATGAGCGTATTTTCGGAAAAGCTTACAGGAAAATGCGGGTCAGATGAGGCGTCTTAGGTGACCGTGGCGCATGGAATGAGATGATACAATGAGATCGTTGAGAAACACGCCTGCCGGGCGGGTCGCTTACTGCGGCATGCTCACCGCCCTGGCTATGATTTTCAGTTATGTGGAGTCCTTCATCCCGCTGAATTTCGGCATTCCCGGGATCAAACTCGGGCTCGCCAACCTGGTGGTACTGACGGGCCTCTATTACCTGAAGCCGGGGGAGGTCTTTATGATTTCCATCTGCCGGATCCTGCTTACGGGATTTCTTTTCGGGAGCGGGATGAGCATTGTTTATTCCCTCGCTGGGGGGATCCTGAGCTTTCTTGCGATGCTGTTCCTGGTGAAGCGGCAGCTGCTCTCCCGGATCGGGGTGAGCGCTGTGGGCGCGGTGATGCACAACTTCGGGCAGATCCTCGCGGCCTGCGCAATACTGCGCAGCTTCGCCCTGATCTATTATCTCCCGGCCCTGATTGTCTCCGGCGTTGTGACGGGGGTGCTCATGGGGATATTGTCCGGGTACGTCGCACATGTGCTGCGGTGAGCCGGGTCAGGGGGACTGTTGCGCTTCCCCCCGACGTGTGCTATCTTTGAACAGCAGACATAAGAAAACTTTGATCCTTGAATGCAGACAGAGAACAGGGAGGGAATCGATGAGCCGGGCAGATGTCATTTTTAAGGAAATGTGCCGGGATATCCTGGACAATGGAACGGATACCTCGGGAGAGAAGGTCCGCCCGCATTGGGAGGACGGGACGCCGGCCTACACGATCAAGCAGTTTGGCGTCGTCAACCGCTATGACCTGCGAAAGGAATTTCCGGCGCTGACGCTGCGGCGCACTGCACTGAAGAGCGCGATGGACGAGATCCTCTGGATCTGGCAGCGGAAATCCAACAACATCAAGGATCTGAAGCCCCACATCTGGGATGAGTGGGCGGATGAAAATGGTTCCATCGGGAAGGCTTATGGCTACCAGATGGGGGTCCCTCATAAGTACAGGGAGGGCATGTTCGACCAGACCGACCGCGTGCTCTATGACCTGAAGCATCATCCCTTCAGCAGGAGGATTCTCACTTCGCTCTACAACCACCACGATCTGAACGAGATGAACCTGTATCCCTGTGCCTGGTCGGTGACTTTCAATGTGACGCAGCACCGGGGGGATGAGAAGCTGACCCTCAATGCGGTCCTGACCCAGCGCAGCCAGGACGTTCTGGCTGCCAACAATTGGAACGTCTGCCAGTACGCGATCCTGCTTATGATGCTCGCCCAGGTGTCTGACATGAAGGCGGGACAGCTCCTGCACTGCATCGCGGATGCACATATCTACGACAGGCATGTGCCTTTTATTGAGGAGCTGCTGCAGCGCCCGGAATTCGATGCGCCGAAGGTGACACTGAATCCGGAAGTGCGGGACTTTTATGCATTTACTACAGATGACCTGATTGTGGAGAACTATCGGCACGGCCCGCAGATTGAGAACATCCCGATTGCGGTCTGAGCAGGGTGCGGAGCGGGAACTGCGAGGAGAGCAGGGAGGGAGACGGTATGATCTGTATTGTGGCAGTGGACCGGAACTGGAGTATTGGAAAAGACGGCAGGCTTCTGGTACATATTCCGCGGGACCTTCAGTATTTTAAAGAGCGGACTTACGGCAAGACCGTCATTATGGGGCGGAAGACACTGGAATCTCTTCCCAAGAAGGAACCATTAAAGGGAAGGAAGAACATTGTGCTGACCCGGAACCCGGATTACCGCGTGGAGGGGGCTCAAGTGGTCCATTCCATTGAAGAGGTATTGGAGCTGGTTTCCGGCAGTGCGCCGGAGGACGTGTTCGTCATCGGAGGCGGATCAGTATACAAGGGCATGCTCCCGCATTGCGACAGGGCTTACATTACCCGGATCGAGTACGCCTATGATTCAGATACCTTCTTCCCGAATCTGGATGCAGCTCCGGACTGGGAGCTGGAGTCGGAGGGGGAGGAGCAGACGCTGTTTGATCTCATTTATCACTTTGATATATATAGGAGGGTGTGAGTCTGAGGGGCCGTGAATAGTAACAGTCTGAGAACTGCCCTTTGACGCACAGACCTGCCGTCAAATCGAGTTCTTTTCCATATCCTGCTTCTCGTTCTTAATCTCCCAGTGGATGAGGAAGGCCAGGATGCCTCTTAGGACGATGATGGCGCCCAGGATGCCGAGCTCCCTCCAATCCCGTACGACAACTGTGCGAAGCACCTCGCCGCCCATCTTAAATTCCAGCGCGAGGGCGATGCCCTGGGCCAGGTCGAGGCGGATCCCCTCGCGGTCGCGCTTCAGCCAGCGGTAGAAGCAGACTGCCGCGGAGCTGACCAGAACGGCGATCCCTGCGAATTCAAGCAGCGTTGTGGAGATCGAGACAACATATATGATGATCTCATCCAGCTTTTCGAGGAAGACTTCTATCATTTTTCATTTCTCCATAAGCGGAAATACTCATTTTTGACAGATTCTTGACAGCTCCGCTGCGCTTTGCTATAGTGTATCACTCTATGAAACCATTGACAAGAGCAGGTCGGGTGGGTCAGAGGGACGGTTCCGGGTCGCCGGAACCGTCCCTCTGACCCGCAAAAAGGAGTAAATCAACATGCAGGATGATTATACCCGCGCTAAGCGGCTAGGTGAAAAACAGTGGAGCAGGGCGGCGGCAGCCGGGAAGGACCCCACGCTCCCCGCCCTCGATGACCTGGTGCCCGGCATTGCCTCCCTCAATGAGGTCCCCATCGGGCTCGTGGAGATTCCCATCGACATGATCGCGGGCACGAGGACACACGGGAGACAGAGCGCTTTCTCTTCCGGCTTTATGCCGATACTGAGCGAGAAATCGGAGTTTGCCGCAAAATGGGCTCACTTGTATGACGCCCAGCTGGAGGAGGGCATCCGGGACGCCATCAAGGTCTATGAGTACATGCAGCGCTTCTATGTAGAAGAAGGGAATAAGCGCGTCTCCGTACTGAAGTATCTGGGCGTGCCCCTCATCCTGGGGGCCGTCATCCGCATTGAGCCCGCGCCGTCCGACGATAAGGCGTATCGGATCTACAAGGAATTTGAGCGCTTCTACCAGGTCGCTCCGATCTATGAGATCAGCTTCTCGGAGGAAGGGCGCTTCGAGGAGCTCGCCTCCTATATGGGAAGGGATCTGGAGACGAAGTGGCCGGACGAGGCGATGGAGACGCTGCGCTCCGCGTATCAGTATTTTAAAGGAATCTATCTGGAGAAGGGCGGAGACCGCCTGTCCATCACCGTGTCCGACGCATTTCTGGTCTACCTCAGCGTGTACAGCGCGGACTCACTCCTGTCCGAGAGCAGGCAGGTCCTGAAAGCGAGAGTGGGGAGAATCTGGAACGAATTCCTCGTGGAGGAGACGGAAGACAACATCGCTCTCGTCGAGGACCCGGAGACGGCGGAGAAGCCGAAGAGCGCGGGCATCCTGTCCAGCATCGGGGACATCCTGAAGAAGAGCCCGCAGTACACAATGGAGCATCCGCTCAAGGCGGCATTTATCTACGAGAAGACACCGGAGAATTCGAGGTGGACCTACGGTCACGAGCTCGGGAGGAATTTCCTCGACGAGGTGTACGGCGGAATCGTGGAGACGGTATGCTACCACAACTGCGGAACGGAGGAAGCCCTGCACGAGGCTGTGGAGGCGGCAGCGGCGGAAGACTGCGAAATGGTCTTCACGATCTCGCCCTCCCAGATGCCGCAGACCCTGAGGGAGGCCATTGCCCACCCGGAAATGAAATTCCTCAACTGCTCCATCAATCTGTCCCACAACGCCGTTCGCACCTATTACGGGCGCATGTACGAGGCGAAGTTCCTCATGGGCGCCCTGGCGGCCTCGGTGGCCGAGAATCACAAGATCGGTTACCGGGCGGATTCCCCCATCTACGGCTCCATTGCGAATATCAACGCCTTCGCCATCGGCGCGGCAGTGGTGGATCCGCGGGCGCAGATCTACCTCACCTGGACCTCCCGCCGCGACGAGGACTGGCGAAAATGGATGTGGGAGGAGGGCGTGCGCGTCCAGTCCGGGCCGGATCTCATCAAGCCGGAGGAGCCCGGCCGGGAATACGGCCTCTACAGGATCGAAGAGGACGGCTCCCTCTTCAACCTTGCCATGCCCGTCTGGAACTGGGGGCGCTATTATGAGCTCATCGTCGGCACGATCCTGAACGGCAGCTGGGATGAACAGCGGCTGCAGGCCGGGAAGAACCAGGCCGTCAACTACTGGTACGGGATGTCGTCCGGCGTGATCGACGTGATTCTCTCGGAGAAGATCTCGTACTACTCCAAAAAGCTTGTTTCCATTTTGAAAAATGCAGTCATTGCAGACACCCTGAGTCCCTTTGACGGGGAGGTGCGCTCGAAGGACGGCATTGTGAAAAATGCTGACGAGCCGCGGCTCTCAAACCACCACATTATTACCATGGATTACCTCAACGACAACGTGATCGGAAGCATCCCGGTGATCGAGGAGATTGCGGACGAGAAGAGAAAGAAGACGGTTGAGGTCAGCGGCGTGGTGGAAGGAGCGAAGGGATGAAGCTTCTGCTGATTGCGGATGAAGAAAATCGGGCACTGTGGGATTACTACGATCCCGAGCGGACGAAGGGCGTGGATCTCATCATTTCCTGCGGGGACCTGAATCCGGATTACCTCCAGTTCCTTGTGACCATGACCAATTGTCCGCTGCTCTATGTCCGGGGGAATCACGACGGCATCTACGACAGGAACCCGCCCTTGGGCTGCATTCCCATTGACGACAGGATCTATGATTTCCACGGACTTCGGATCCTGGGGCTCGGCGGCTCCATGCGCTACCGCCCCGGGGCGGATATGTATACCGAGGCCGAGATGAAGCGGAGAATCCGGCGCGTCGGGAGCCGCATCGCGCTCATGAACGGCTTTGACATCCTGGTCACGCATGCGCCGGCGAGAGGGTATGGGGATCTGGAGGACCTGCCCCATCAGGGCTTCGACTGCTTCAATGAGCTCTTAATGAAATGGCATCCCTCTTATATGTGCTACGGGCATGTGCACAAGGGATACGGCGATTTCACGAGGGATCTGGAGCACCCCTCCGGCACAAAGCTGATCAACGCCTGGTCCTCCCACTGCCTGGAGATACGGGAGGATGAGCACCCGGCCCATGGGAAGACAGGCTCCGCACTTTATGACCTTTATATCTCTCTGAATTTGCATTTTTCACAAGAGTAGGATATGATGGATTGCATATACAGGGAGAATAAGAAAAGATGCTGAAGCAAGTAGCAAGTGTATTCGCTGTCCCTTCCCTGATCCTGGCTGCAGTCTGGCCGGGAAAGGGCCGCCGGGAGCGGATGAAGGCATTCGCCCGCCAGCCCATCGCACACAGGGGATTTCATGATAATAAAGGCCCGGCTCCGGAGAACTCTATGGCAGCTTATAGGAAGGCTGTCGAGCGGGGTTACGGGATTGAACTGGATGTCCGCGAGAGCGCGGACGGGAAGCTGTTCTGCATGCACGACCGGAACCTTCTGCGGGCCTGCGGCGTGGACCGCAAAGCAGATCAACTGACATGGAGGCAGCTCAGAAAGCTGAGGCTGTTCTCTTCGGAGGAACGGATTCCCCTCCTGCGGGATGTTCTCGCCATGGTGGATGGGAGTGTGCCCATCATTATGGAGGTCAAGGCGGAGAATCTGCAGATGGCAAGGTCTGTCTCGCGGAAGGCCGCGAGGCTTCTGGATGCCTATGAAGGGGAGGTCTGCATGGAGTCCTTTCATCCGGCAGCTGTGTTCTGGTTCCGAATGAACAGGCCGGAGATCCCTAGAGGGCAGTTGTCGGAGCGATTCCGGGGATATGCATTTCCCTTTGCGGCTGGAACCTTTTTTTTGAGCTTCTGTGCATTCAACTTTCTGACAAAACCTGATTTTATCGCATACAATGTGACCCATCGGGGCCTTCTGCGCTTCCGCCTCCAGCACAGCTTGTTTCACGCGGTCTGTGCTGCCTGGACAGTGAAGAGCGAAGAAGAGATGAAGCAGGCGGCCTCTGCATTTGACATTATTATTTTCGAAGGTTTTGAACCGCCTCTCACACGAAGCTGCGGTTCCTGAGCGCACAGCAAGGCGGAATGCAGATGTGCGCTTAACCACAGGGTGCGTAAAGGAATGAAGATAAAGAAGTTTTTTTTGACCTTGATCCGTCCCATCCTGCTCTGGTCAGATCGCAATGAGCTATACCACGGGTGGCCGATGGCATTTTTCCTGATTGCATATTGTATTATTTTCCACATCATTGAGGTGATTCCGCGGAGCCACTATCTCACGATCGTGATGCCCATTGACAGAGTGATTCCATTCTGCGAACTATTTGTTGTGCCTTATCTGTCGTGGTTCGTTTTTGTCACGATCGGGATCATCAAATGCTATCGCCTGGACAGGGATGCCTATGACGAGCTCTGCACCTCGCTGATGATCGGGATGGGGCTCTTCCTTGTGATCTCGGCCTTTCTTCCCAACCGGCAGCCCCTGCGGCTCCTCGAAATGCCCCGGAACAATGTCTTCACCTGGCTGGTCACGCAATTGTGGAAGATGGATACCCCGACGAATGTCTGGCCCAGCATCCATGTCTTCAACACGGCGGCAGTCGAGATGGCCATCCTGAAGTCCGGGCACCCCACCTTCCGGAAGCTGTCCTTCCGGATCGGACTTAGCATCTGGTCCCTGCTCATCATACTGTCCACAGTGTTCATCAAACAGCATTCTATGTTTGATATGATTACGGC
>CADCQE010000219.1 GCA_902803505.1 uncultured Lachnospiraceae bacterium
CCTGGAACTGAGGCTGACCCTGGAACTGAGGCTGACCCTGGAACTGGGGCTGAGCCTGGAAATTGGGTGCCTGCTGCTGAGCCTGCGCCTGTGCAAAAGCCTGCTGAGCCTGTGCAGCGGCATCGGCTGCGGGTGCTGCCTGCTGTGCTGCTCCTGCCTGTGCCTGTGCAGCGGTTGCTGCTGCCTGCTGCTGTGCCTGCTGAGCAGCCTGTGCTGCGTTGTCTGCAGTCTGAGCAGCGGCGTTCTGGATCTCATCTCCGGGATCCATGATCTTTTCGCCTGTGTTTGGATCAAAATGCATTTTACTTTTCCTCCCTAAAATCTCTAAGTAAACCATCCTCAATAAGAAGACATACGGACGAGTCCGACATTTCATCGGAATCGTGGGTAACAGTGATGATAATACCGTTCATATCACGGTATTGTTTCATCCATTTCCGCACCTCGGTGCGGTAATAGATATCAAGTGCGGCCGTGGGTTCATCCATCAGCATTACGGGCGGCATATGAACGCAGGCACATGCTATCGCAACTCTCCTCTTCATTCCGCCGGAAAGCTTTGAGACCTGCTGCTTCAGGATATCCTCCAGACAGAACATCTTAACGGCCTCATCACCCGGCCTGCATTTCTTACCCGACCAGAGCGACATATTGTCAGCGACCGTCAGCTCTTCTATAAGAGGATTCTCCTGCGGAAGATAACCTACCGTATGGGAAAACATAGCTCCGGGTTTAAGCTTCTTACCGAAATATAATACATTTCCCGAATCGGCTTTCAAGAGGCCTGCCATGATCTGCATAAGCGTACTCTTGCCGCAGCCGTTTCTGCCCACAAGCGCTATCTGCTGTCCGGGGGCAGCCGTAAAGCTTACACCGTTCAATATGTTTTTCTTGCCGTATGATTTACATACATTAGTGACTTCAACCATATCATCACCCACACACATTCAAAATTATATTTGGTTTCCGCTTATCTTGCAATAATATTCTTAAATATATATAATAAGTTATCAGAAAATATGGTCAATTTTGCCAAATACTGAAGCAATTACAACGACTATATGTTCAAGGGGGTCAATAATATGATTTGTCCAAATTGCAAAGCCGAGATCGCCAATGATATGAATTTCTGCATCAAATGCGGAACCAAGATAGAAACTCCCGAAACTGAATCAAAGCCTGAGGAAACACCTATACAGATACCGAAGGTGGTTCCGGTTCAGAGCCCCGCTCCGGCCAAACCCGCCGAAGCTCCTCAGCCTGCGGCTCCCGCTCAGGCATCACCGGCTCAGCCCGCGGAATCTTCCGGGCCCGCAGAATCCTCTGCGGCTGATCAGACTGCGCCCGAGACTTCCGAAAAGCACATCGTCTGCCCCAAGTGCGGCGCTCAGCTAAAAGAAGGAACCAAATTCTGTACAAAATGCGGTGCTCCCGTAAAGGCCGCCAGTCCCGCTCCAAAGCCTGAAAGCTCCGCTCCACAATATTCGGGATTCGCATCCCTCGGTTCAACGGCGCCCGCCGCACCGGAGGCTCCCGCAGAGATTCAGACTCCCGATCAGGGTAAAAAGAATCCGTTCTCCAAGGGACTCATCCTTATAATCCTCCTTGTGATCGCGGCTCTTATCGTAGCAATACTTCTTGCCCTCAAGAGCATGGGCGTTTTCTCGGGAAGCGGAAGACAGGATGCATCCGTCAGCCGGTCGGACGATACGGAAAACCGTGATGATAATGACGATGAAGACGAGCCCGAGGAAGAAGATCCCGAAGCTGCCGCCGCAAGGGCTGCAGAGATCGAAGAGATCAAGGATCAGATAAAGGCATCGGTAAAAGCAGGCGATGCGTCCGAAGGCATTTCGGGCGACTACCCTGCCGCACTCGAAGGATATATCAGACTTGCGGATGAATATGACCTTGCTGAAGATATATCAAAAGAAGCCGACGAAGTATTCGGAAAATATGCGGACCAGGTCAGATATTCCGTATCCCTTCTCGACGGCCAGAAGGTAAGCTCCGGCTTATACATTCAGTCCAGGGTATATTATGACGAGATCCTCGATATGGCCGACAGACTCGAAAAAGCCGGCATCAGCATACAGGCGGATGCGATCAGGGAAGAAAGTGACGAACTGATCGATGTATACCGTACCAAATACATACTTGCGATCAACGAGATCTCTTCCCGCGAAAACTGGTCAAGGGACGAGGCATGGGAGCTTGCATCGGATGCGGCAAGCATAACCGATGAAGACGGCAACATAGTTCTGTTCGATCCCGACGATCTCGACGACCCCTTAAGGCTCCGTTACATCTACTCTCTTGCCTGGGTCACCAGAAAGCATATCGAGACCGGCATCAAGGATAAGACCATGACCGCCGAGGATGCACTCGACGAGATCGACAAGGTCCTTAAGGAAACGGACTATAACCTCCAGCTCATCTATGACGGTATTTATTACTGCAACGTAGCAGGAATAGATCCGACTCCATATACACAGGCATTCAATACCATAATGGAAAAACTCGGGGAAAACGAGAAGATCCTCATCGTCCTCGATCCGGCCCAGGCGACCGAAACCAATATCGACCTCAATCACTTCTGGGCATTCAATGATATCAGTTCCGGCGCGGATCCCGATTACCAGGTAAGCACCACCAACGGAACCACAGCAGAGACCAGAGCATGGATCAGGGATAACATCAGGATCAACAGATAATGCCTTCAGAGAAAAAAGACAAAACAAAAGAACCGGCTGCCGCAAAAAAAGCGGTAAAAGAAAAAGCGGAAAAAAAGCCCGCTAAGGAAAAGCCGGCAAAAGAAAAAGCGGAAAAAAGCCCGTTAAGAAAAAAAGGAACCGCGACAGAGAGATCACCATCATACTCTCCGCCATCCTTGCCGCTCTTACCATAGCGGGGCTTATCCTTTTCTTCATAATGCCGGATCCCTATGCGGATATTCCGGAGACGCAGCAGATATCGGAAGTTCCGGAACCCGAGGAAATACCGGAACCGGATGATGAACCCATCGTCATCCCCACGCCTCCGGTCATAGTCTATCCCGCACCGGCTTATGATTTCATAGAAGAAGAAGTCTGGGTGGAAGCACCCGGCATTAAACATGAATATACGATAGCATGGGTTTCAGATGTGCATATGATCACAGATCTCGAGCCCGGTGATGTATGTGAAAGTTCTCTCGAAACCGTCCTTAACCGCTACGAGACACTTTCTGTAACTGCGGACGGGATACACGGCAAGGACCTCTGGCCGATGATCATAGACTATCTTAATTACCGCGATTTCGATGCGGTGATCTTCGGAGGAGATATCCTCGATTATTGCAGCACCTCCAATATGCTCGCTCTGGAAAAGGGATTTTCAAGACTGAAATATCCCGAGGACCGCATACTCTATATCAGGGCAGACCACGACTACGGTGTGTGGTACAGTGACGGAAGCACAGGCTTTGACGATTACAGAGCCGCGGATCTTCATATCGCTCTTGACGGGGATGACTATACCCGTAAATATATCGACTTCGGCGATCTTATCATAGCCGGAGTAAACCGTTCCATCAAAAAACCCGGTGAAGAACAGATGACTGTTCTCACCGAGCTCTACAGCAGAGGGGTTCCCGTTATCGCGGCAACTCACGTTCCGTATTATTCCCAGGTCGATCCGTC
>CADCQE010000220.1 GCA_902803505.1 uncultured Lachnospiraceae bacterium
GACCTCATCATGATCCACCCCTCTGATGCTGCAGCAGTAGAAGATGTTGCAAAGGAAGCACGGGATGCCGGCGTCAAGGTTATGTGCTGGGACGATCCGATGACCAACACAGACGGCAACTGGATCCTCAACAATACTGACCTCGGCATCGCTATCGGCGAGCTCACAGGTGAGTTCATCAACGAGCATTACGATGAGAACAACAAAGCCCAGGTTACTGTGATCGGCTATCCTCAGACCACGATCCTGAAGGAGCGTGAAGATGGAATCATTCAGGGTATGTCGAATGTCGCTGACGGAAAGTATGAGATCGTCGCGAACCAGGCAGCGATCGATGCCAATGCGGCTCAGACAGCTATGGAGACGATCCTGATTGCTCATCCGGACTGCAAGGTTGTCACAGGTATCGGTGCCGGCGCTATGATCGGTGCAGATGAGGCGCTCAACATTGCTACCGGCGGCAACATTCCTGAGGACATGGCTGTGATCACAACGGACGTGACGAAGCAGCAGCTCGAGCAGCTTGCAAGCGACGCTTATCCGGCAAAGGGCATCATCGGCTTCGAGGGCTCTGACGAGGATACTGCGAATGCATGCGCATCCATGTTCGCACTGATTCTGAGCGATTCACTTGAAGATCAGAATGTGTTCCGCGGCGTGGCCCCGATTACGCTTGATAACGTGGAAGCAATCAGTGCCGGAATGAAATAATATTTCTGAAGTAATAGGAACCCCCTCCCTTGCGGAGGGGATTCCTGCCACGATCATAGAGGCAGGAGGTAATCTATGAGTGAAGAGTATGTCCTTGAACTGGAACACATCCGAAAAGAATACCCAGGCGTTGTTGCGCTGAAGGACGTTACCCTTCAGCTCAGACCCGGCGAAGTCCTGGGATTAATTGGAGAGAATGGGGCAGGTAAATCCACACTGATCAAGTGCTGCTCAGGTGCAGTGATTCCCACGAGCGGGAAGATCAAAATTAATGGGAAAGAATTCGAGCGCATGACGCCTCAGCTGGCCGCAGAGAACGGAATTGCCATTATTTACCAGGAGTTTAACAATGTCGGGGAACTGTCTGCGGCAGAGAACCTGTTTCTGGGCCGCCCGATCCGAAATGGCATTATGATTGACCGGAAGGCAATGGAAGAAGAAGCGGCAAAGGCCTTTGCCCAGCTGCAGATCAAGATCAACCCAAAAGAACTGGTTAAGAACCTGTCCGTGGGTTATCAGCAGATGATAGAGATCGCCAAGGCAATTCAGCAGAATGCGAAAGTGCTGATAATGGATGAGCCCAGTGCCCCGCTCACGACGAACGAAGTGGAGAATATGTTCAAAGTCGTAGAGCTGCTTCGCGAACAAGGCGTATCTATCATTTATATTTCTCACAGACTGGAAGAGATCTTCCGGCTCAGTGACCGGATCGAGGTGATCCGGGACGGTGAATACGTCACGACGCTCATTACGCCTGAAGCGACAGTGGATGAGCTGATCAAGCTGATGGTCGGCCGTGAGATGACACAGAAATATCCGGAAAGAGAGCCCTGTATTGACAAGAACAAGGTTGTCCTGGAGCTGAAGCATGTCTCCGGAAACGGCGACAAAGATATGAATCTCAAGATTCATGCCGGTGAGGTCCTGGGGCTTGGCGGGCTTGTCGGCGCGGGCAGGACAGAGCTGGCGGAGGTCATCTTTGGATCGAAGCCGAAGGAATCCGGTCAGATTATCCTTAATGGGAAGGAAATCAATCCCAGATCTCCCAGAGAAGCAATCGATCTTGGGATTGCCCTGGTTCCGGAAGACAGAAAGCGTCACGGAGCGCTTCTTACAAATTCCATAAAGAACAATATCAACATGCCGATCTATAAGCGAATTTCCAACGCCAGCGTCATTCGTTCTGCAATAGAGAAGAGCAATGCAGAGAAATATCGCAAAGAGATCCAGATTAAGTGCCCGACTGTGAACCAGTTGGTCAAGAATCTTTCAGGAGGCAATCAGCAGAAGGTTATTCTTGGCAAATGGCTAGCAGCGGATTCGCAGCTGATTATCTTTGATGAACCGACCAGAGGAATTGACGTCGGTGCCAAATATGAAATCTACAAGCTGATCAATGATCTTGTAGAATCCGGGCGCAGTGTGCTCATGATCTCTTCGGAAATGGAGGAGCTGATCGGTATGTCAGACCGTATTATCGTTCTGGCCGAGGGAGAGATGACAGGTGAGCTTCAAAAAGAAGAGTTCGATGCAGATACGATCATGGCCTATGCGTCGGCGATCGTGGATAAGGAAATGGGAGGTTCCACAAGATGAACGTAAAAAATATCCTTAAGTCTAATGCCATATGGCTGGTCTTCATTCTGGAAGTAATTATTTTTGCGATAGCAAGCAAAGGTGCCTTTATCCGGACCGGTAATATCATCAATATCTCGAGACAGGTTGCCTACTACGGCATTGCCTCCATCGGCATGACCTTCGTGATTCTGATTGCAGGCATCGACCTTTCCATCGGTTCCATCATTACCCTGGTGAACGTCGTCTGTGCTTTCCTTATGGTCAATCTCGGAGTAAACATGTGGATTGCCATCCTCATCTCTTTGCTCTTGTCCACCGCGATCGGTATTCTCAACGGCTTCATGGTAGCGACAATTGGGATTCCAGCCCTGATTGCGACATTTGCGTCTCAGACGATCTTTGAAGGCGCATCCTACCTGATCTCAGGCGGCCGGCCGATCTCCGGCCTTCCGGAAACCTTTGCCCTTTTTGGGCGCTGGTCAGTGGGGATCATTCCCGTGTGTACGATCATTATGATTGTGTGCTTCGCAATCGGCAGCTTCATTTTAAATAAGACTTATTTTGGCCGGTATTTCTATGCAATCGGAGGCAATGAAGAGGCGGCAGAGCTGTCCGGTATCCGCGTAAACCGCATGAAATACCTGATCTATGCTCTCTCCGGACTCTTCGCGGGCCTGGCAGGTATTGTGCTCCTGTCCCGCTCCAATTCCGCTCAGAGTACAGTTGGTAAAGGTCTTGAATTCGACGTTATTACCTGCGTGGTTCTCGGCGGCGTGTCCGTAAACGGCGGTGTTGGCCGTATCTCAGGAGTTGTCGCAGGTGTGCTGATTATCGGCTGCCTCACGAACGGCATGATTCTGATGGACGTCAGCGAATATACGCAGATGGTTGTCAAGGGCGTGGGTCTTGCGATCGCGGTAGGAATCGACTGCCTCTCCAAGAAACGTCAGACCACATAAAAGAAGGATCTTCTTCACAAGCTGCATGGATTGGGATCTCTGCAGATTGTGTATATAAAGCGGCATGGCACAGCCTTTCTTAGTGAAATACGGATTCACATAAGGGCTGTGCTTTTTCAAAAAGAGTGATCCGTATACATGCTCAAGAAAGAAAGAGGAATTAGATGGTGATGAAGGAAACGATGGTGCAGCAGATAATGACGGAGCCTCATAAGATTTCATTTGGGGAAGTTCCGGTGCCGGAAGCAGGCCCGGACCAGGTACTGGTGAAAATAAAGAAGATCGGAATCTGCGGAAGCGATATCCATGTGTTCCACGGAACACATCCCTATACTTCGTATCCGGTTACACAAGGGCATGAAGTATCAGGCCGGATTGCCGCTGTCGGAAAGTCTGTAAAGAATCTGAGGATCGGACAGAAGGTCACTATTGAGCCCCAGGTGTTTTGCGGAAGATGTTACCCCTGCCTTCATGGAAAGTACAATCTGTGTGAAAACCTGAAGGTTATGGGATTCCAGACGACCGGGACAGCCAGTGAGTACTTTGTGGCGGATGAGTCCAAAGTGACGCCGCTTCCGGATGAGATGACATACGATGAGGGCGCGATGATTGAACCGCTGGCCGTAACCATACATGCCGCCAAGCGGTATCCGGAGCTTAAAGGTGCAAAGGCGGTCGTTCTTGGCTGCGGGCCGATTGGCATCCTTTTGCTGCAGTCCCTGAAAGCCATGGGTGCAGCGGAGGTATTGGTCACGGATATTTCGGATACGAGACTGGAGCTGGCCGGGAGCCTGGGTGCGGACTACACTGTGAACACGATGAAGGAGGATTATAAAGAGGCTCTCCTTGCAGCATTCGGCCCGGATAAGGCGGATGTGGTCTATGAATGTGCGGGTTCTGACATTACGATGGATCAGGCGATTCAAAATGCACGCAAAGGAAGCACAATCATCCTTGTGGCTGTATTTGGGAAAACCGCTCATGTAGATCTTGCAAAGCTGAACGATTCAGAATTGGATCTTAATACTTCCATGATGTACCGGCATGAAGATTATGTGGATGCAATCCGTTATGTTCAGGAGGGAAGGATCCGCTTAAAGCCCCTGATGAGCGCCCATTATGCATTTGCGGATTATCAAAAAGCATATGAATATATCGACGCCAATCGGGAGACAACCATGAAGGTGCTGATCGACGTGGATCCTTCGGAGGAATAAAACTATGAAGCTGAATAATAAAGGCTTAGAGACAAAAACTGCATGGGAGAAAGCGGGAGTGGCTTTGCCGCCGTACGATCCTGCTGCACTTGCAGAGCGGACGAAAAAGGATCCGGTGTGGGTGCATTTTGGAATCGGGAATATCTTCCGCATCTTTATCGGCGGTATTGCAGATACCTTGATTCGGGAAGGCTTAATGGACCGCGGCATCACTTGCGTGGAAACCTATGATTATGAAGTTGCGGACAAGATCTACAGACCCTTTGATAACCTCGTACTGGCCGTTACACTGCACGGAGACGGAAGGACGGACAAGAAGGTTTTGGGCTCCCTCACTGAAGCAGTAAAAGCGAACTCCTCAATGGAGGAGGAATGGATGCGCCTGAAGGAAGTGTTCGCGAATCCGGGCCTGCAGCTTGTCTCTTTTACAATCACAGAAAAAGGATACGCATTGCGCAATCCTGAGGGAGAGTATTTTCCATTTGTCAAAGACGACATAGCACTGGGCCCGGAGCATGTGCTTGGAGCGATGGGGGTTGTGACGGCCATGCTCTATGAGCGATTCAAAGCAGGAGGAGCTCCCTTGTCCTTGGTTTCCATGGACAATGTCTCAAGAAATGGTGAGAAGCTGCGGGAGAGCGTGCTGGAGATTGCTGGAGCCTGGCGGGAGAGAAGCTTTGTTGAGGACGCATTCCTCAGGTACCTGAAGGATGAGAACTGTGTCGCATTCCCATGGACGATGATCGATAAGATTACGCCCCGGCCCAGTGAGCGCGTATGCGAAATGCTCGAGAGCTCCGGGATCGAAGACATGAACATTATCGTCACATCCAAACACACTTACATCGCGCCCTTTGTCAATGCAGAAGAACCACAGTATCTCGTTGTGGAGGATTCCTTCCCGAATGGACGGCCGCCCCTTGAACGGGCCGGTGTGTACCTGACAGATCGTGAGACAGTGAATCAATCGGAGCGAATGAAGGTTACCGTGTGCCTCAATCCCATACACACTGCTCTCTGCACCTATGACTGCATGCTCGGCTACACTTATTTTGCAGCGGGCATGAAGGACCCGGATCTGTTGGAGCTGGCCGGACAAGTGGGATATAAGGAGGGCCTCCCCGTGGTGGAGGATCCCGGAATCCTGTCGCCGAAGGCATTTCTTGACGAGCTGATGCTTGTGCGCTTTCCGAATGATTATCTTGGAGATACGAGCGCGAGAATCGCGGTGGATATTTCCCAGATGGTGGCAATTCGCTTCGGAGAGACGATAAAAGCATATGTGAGAAATGACGGTGACGCAGGGAAGCTTGTGGCTATTCCGCTTGCGATAGCCGGATGGATCCGCTATCTTCTTGGAGTGGATGATGAGGGACAGCCCATGGAATTGTCTCCGGACCCTATGATCCCCTACCTGAAGGAACAGATCTCCGGTCTTGTCTACGGCCGGCCGGAAAGCTTAACGAATCAGCTGAAGGACCTTTTGTCAAATGAATCCATTTTCGGAGCAGACCTGTACCGGGCCGGAATCGGAGATACAATAGAGGAGATGGTGCGCAGGCAGATGGAAGGGCCAGGCGCTGTGCGGAGGACTTTGCAGGAATACTTATATAAAAATCGTTAACAAAATAATCTGCTTTGCAGAACCATTCTTTTTCCCCATGTGCAGCGAACCTAAGCAATTGCTTTCGGCAATTGCTTAGGTTCATTTAGGATAAAAATACAGACCTGAGACGGATGGATTATGCGAC
>CADCQE010000221.1 GCA_902803505.1 uncultured Lachnospiraceae bacterium
GTGGCGCAGACGCATGGCCCCCGGATTCCTGCGCAGCGTATGAAACAGGGCGTTGCCGTTATTCAAAGCGCTGCGAAGGATGGCACGCAGGCTGCTGCGGCAGTAATAGACCGTGCGGATGTCAGCATCCAGATAGATCTTCCCGCCGGAGGCACGGATGCGCTGGTTCAGGTCGTTGTCTTCACTTCTCACAAGCTCCTCGTTGAACAGGCCGATCCGGTCAAACAGCTCTCTGCGCCAGGCGCCAAAGGGCACGGTCTCCACAAAGCCGCTGCCTTTCGCCGTGCGAAAGTCGGCGCCCCCGGCACCGAAGGGCGAGGACAGAAGTGCCGCAAAGCCCCTGCCCAGCACACCTTCTCCCCGGATCTCCCAAACACCGCCGGCGTTCTCGGCGCCCGTATGCTCGAGGCAGCGGATGCAGCGGGCGATATAATCCCGCTGGTAGACGGAATGGGCATCCATGCGGATGATATAACGGCCTCCGGCGCTGCGTATGGCCATGTTGAGAGAGGATGGCGTAGGCTTGCCCGGATTGGACAGCAACAGAAAAGGGCCTTTGTTCCGAAACCGCTCCAGGATCGCCGGTGTTGCGTCCGTGGAACCGCTGTCCACCACGATCCATTCCATTTTCTCCCTGGGGATGGTTTGACCGATCAGGGAGCGGAGGCATTCCTCCAGATGCGCCTCCTCATTGTAAACGGGCATGATTACGCTCACTTCCGGTGTCATGGACTTCCGCTCTCTTTCTCTTCTCACAACGACAGAATCAGGTAGTTTTACAGTTTTCAATGGCCGATGCCTGTCGAACGCACTGATCGGCCAGGCCGGCCATCACCCAAAACAGCGGGGACACGATCGCAATAGAGAACACAAAGAAGGAATATACAAGATATCCCAGGATCCCGGCCAAAAGGATAAGCAGCACAGGGCAGCGCTCTGCTTTTCGGAAGCATCGAACCAGCAGCGCCGCAAGGAAAGCTGCATACAGCCCCAATCCAACCAAACCGGTACATGCTCCGATGTTCAGAAAATCATTGTGAGCAAAATCGATCACTTCATTTCTGCCCTTGGCAGTATTATAGGCATCGTTGTAAGGCATGAATCGTTCCTTAAAGCTTCCCGGTCCACCGCCAAAAACAGGCCTTTGTGTGATCAGCTCCCAGGTTTTCTTCCAGATGACTCCACGGCCGCTGCCGGCTCCATCATCCATTTTGCCGTGAAGAAATGCCGATGCCTCCGTCAGCAATCCGTTATCTCCGTCATAGACGAAGAGGTATATCAGCGCAGCCGACAAGAGCACCACCGTAAAGGCATAGCCTATGCGCAGCACCACGCCGGGCTTTACCCTCCAATTTCCTTTGCGTTTACCCAAATACCGGCCGAAAAAGTACAGCGCAGCGGCAGTGAGCACCATTATGCCGGCCCCGGCTCCCATGGCAAAGTGGCGTTCCTCCCGCCCCGGGAACATGCTGTTCAATGCGATTCCTGCCAGCATCGGAGACAGCCCGATCAGAAGTCTGCTCAGCCGCATCCTGGTCTGGATCAGAAACGGGAGCAGCGCAATGATTGTCAAACACCCCAGCTTCGCTGTGTCCACATCTGAAAAAGCAACTGTATAAGTGAGAAAGAACAGCGCCGGCAGGCAAAGATATCGCAAGCTTTCGTTCAAAATCACAAAAGCGCACAGCAGTGTCGGTATAAGAATGCACACGATCCCTGCCACGCAATCTCTGTTTCCAATGGTTGTGAGAAACTCCGTGTTCCAATAATTGTAGCCCTCAGGATAAAGAAAAGTGGAACCGAAGCTCTGCGGCAGAACAATCGCCCCCAGCAGAACGCCCATAGCGGCAGAACCATAAAAAAACATATTGTTGTACTCCCCCCAGAAGGACAGGAGCAGGAAGGCCACGCCGTAGAGCAGCAGAGAGCACAGCCCCTCATAGCGGCTCTGCCCCAGCCACAGTCCCTTGTAGGGAGAAACGATTGTGCAGACAATTGCCCAGATCATGTATGCCATCAGAATGCCCTGCGGCACCGTAATCCGCGGCACCGGTATAAAGCGCGGCCGCGAAAAGCTGCGCGCTCCCGACGGGAAAAAGCCAAGGATGAGGCACGCCGCAGCAAAAAGGCAAGTGAGCACCACAAAGGCAACAAACTTCGTTTTTGTAATGTTGATGTACGTTTCAGGCCCAATCAGAAGCGGGAACAGTGTTAAGATCAGAAACGCATAGCACTGTGCGCTACTCACCAGCCTGTGGCAGTCATAGCTGTGCGGAAGTCTGATGTCTCTGTCCACAGTACGGACAGTATACAGGCTGAATCTGTCATTCTTGTTTTTCTTTGCCATTTTGCCCCTCCCGAGTCTTGATTAAGCACTGCTCAACTTCTCCTGTTATTCCTGCATAAAGCTGATTGGCTGCTTTCCGGCTGAACGCGGGATCAACAGGGAATCCTCCCACGGGTACCTCTACCCGTCAGTATGATATTGTCCATGCAAAAAGCCTGTCATCATCCAGAGCAGCACCGAGCTTGTGTTGCACTGATAGAACACATCCGACTCAAACATCATGGCCGTGACGGCGGTAATCAGCATGGCAAAAATACAGTAGTCCAACGCCCGGAATTTCCCCTTCCGATAATGCAGGAAAATTTGTTTCAGCGTCTTCGAGGCAAGCGCTGTCACCAGGGCAAGCCCGGCGACTCCGGTGCTGATCAGAACCGTCAGGACCGTATTATGCGCCGCATACGCATCATGCTTCAATGAATAGTAAAAAGCGTATTTTTCTTTGTAATACTGTACGATGAAAAGGTCCGGATAATGATCGTGGATGTACCCCATATAACCGCACGGGGAATACCCGAGGATCAGCTTCTCAGGCCTGTCGAGCAGAACATGGATATAATCCGCCCAGATTCCGAAGCGGTTGCTGGACATATTGCCGGACATATCTTTTCGCATCAGGTTGTTCCCGGCTGGATTGTCCTCGTTCTGTATGCTCTCACTGCTTACACCATTCAGCAGTGCCGACGTGCTCTGCAGCGCCCTGCCATAACCCA
>CADCQE010000222.1 GCA_902803505.1 uncultured Lachnospiraceae bacterium
GGACGACTGTATGAAGGACCAGGAGATCGGGAGGCGGCTGAGCGAAGGCCATATCGATTACGCCATTGTACCCGCGGATGCTCTCGCTGATGCGGCGGGCTGCGGCAGCGGGCGCTATGCGGCGGAGGTCAGGGAAGGAAAGCTCTTTATCAACGGAGTTCCTCTGAAAATGCTGATCGTGCCGAAAGGCCGCTACCTGGATCCGCAGCTTGCGGAATTTTTGGAGGATTACCCGGAGGTCTGTGTGATCTTTGTGGACAAGAAGCCGCGAGAGGCCTTCCGCTACTTCGCAGAAGGCAAGCCCTTCCGCCGCGGGAGCGGTCAGAAGGTGCAGGGAGGAAGAGTCATCCCGCTTGAAAACCTCGTCAGCGAGATCAAAGAGATGGGTGTCATCGGGGCCAGGGCGGACCTGCGCGGGGACGTTGCATTTTACCATTATGAGAAGGAAGAAGGCGACCTGTGGATGGTATTCAACGAATCCAAGACCCAGACCATCTACGGGAATCTTCTGGTGAAGGCGGGCATGAACGAGAAGCGGGTGTACCGCTACGACGCCATGAAGAACCGCATCTATCCGGTGGAGCAGCTGCCCGCCAGGGGCTTCGACGAGCCCCGCATGCTTTGCACGCTGGAGCTTGCGCCTTATGAGTCGGCAGTGTTCTTTGCCGCTAATGAAGAGGAGATTGCCGGTCTTATAGAGAATGCGGACCCGAAGGAGAGACGGGAGGTGAGCCGGAAGGATCTCTCTTCCGGATGGTCCGTGGAGCTGGCCTTCTCTGCAGATGAGCCAGTTTACCTGCCCCTTGCGAAAGCCCTCTTGGGACTCAGGGACGGCAGTTGGAAGAGAGCGGCAAAGCTGTGGAGGGAAAGCGAAGGATCCCCCCGGCCGTTGGAGATCCTGCCCGGGGCGGAAGAGCTCGCAGACAAGATGGGAAAAGAATTACTTCCGGTCTCCGATTTGCTGCCTACCTTCTCCGGCTTTATGCGCTACAGCAGGGAAATAGATATAAAAGATCCTTCCAAACAGTACGTCCTTGAAGCGGAGCACCTGTTCGAGGTCGGACGCCTTCTGGTAAATGGAGAAGAGACAGATTTCTGCCTCTGCCCGCCCTACCGCTTTGAGCTGGGCGATAAGCTGAAGAAGGGAGCGAATACACTGACTCTGGAGATCGCCAATACGGCGCTTCGGGACGTCCTCAATTTTGATGCCGGTATGTCCGGTTATGAGAAGGGAGTCTACGAGCCATCGGGCCTCTTCGGGAATATATCTTTGATCGAAATGGAGTGAGGAGAAAAAAGATGAGAGAAATATTGACTGCGGAACAAACCAAAAAAATAGAAGATCTGCTCTCGCAGATGACATTAGAGGAAAAAATCGGCCAGATGAACCAGGTATCCCCGTCGATCGTCGGCGGCTTCACGGTGCCCTTTGAAGAGCTCATCGAGATGATGACGGATGGCCGGATTTCGAAAGAAGAGTTCTCCAAAATCATGGAGAGCGCTGAGCAGGATTACCACGAGGATGAGATCCGGGCCGGAAAAGTCGGCTCGCTGATGGTGCAGGATCCTGCAGCTGTCAACAGGCTGCAGCACATCGCCGTAGAGGAGTCGAGGCTGGGAATCCCGCTGATCTTCGGACTGGATGTCATCCACGGCTTCCGCTCCGTCTACCCCATCGCCATAGCTGAGGCAGGCAGCTTCGACGTGGACCTCTTTGAGCGGACAGCTGCTATGGCCGCCAGAGAATCCAGAGCTTCCGGCGTCGCATGGCATTTTGCGCCGATGCTGGACGTGGCAAGGGATGCCCGCTGGGGCAGGGTCTCGGAAGGGCCCGGTGAGGATCCTTACCTCGGTTCGGTTTTTGCCAGGGCAAAAATCCGCGGGCTGCAGGGAGACAGATCCTCTCCCGACAATTATGTCGCGGCCTGCCTGAAGCACTACATCTGCTACGGAGCCGTAGAAGCAGGGAGAGATTACAACACCGTCTCCATGGCAATGCACCTCTTCTATAATTGCTACCTGAAACCTTTTGCGGCAGCAGTGGACGAAGGGGCTGTGACCGTGATGGCGGCATTTAATGATTTGAACGGCGTGCCCTGCACGGTCAACAAATTCCTTCTGCGCAATATCCTGAAAGAATCCCTCGGCTTCCCGGGCTTTGTCGTCAGCGACGCAAATGCCATCCGCGAATGCGTCGTTCACGGGATTGCAGAGGATCAGGCGGATGCGGGGATTAAGGCCGCTTTCGCCGGTATGGATATGGACATGGGGACAGAGATCTACGCGAAGCACCTGAAGGATGCGGTTGAGTCCGGGAAGCTGCCTCTCGAGGTGGTGGACGAGGCAGCCCGGCGGATCCTGAGTGTCAAGATGTGGCTCGGTCTCTTTGACCACCCCTATGTCTCCGAGGACTTGATGAAGAAATATGAGGTTCTTCCTCAGGAGCACATTGACCTCGCCCGGGAAGCCGCCGAAAAATCTATCGTAGTCTTGAAAAATGAAAAGAACCTGCTCCCGCTCAGAAAAGACGCGAAGATCTCTCTCGTGGGCACATTAGCTGACATCCCGGAGGAAGTGGTCGGAGCCTGGTCGATCA
Organism: uncultured Lachnospiraceae bacterium; assembly: GCA_902803505.1. Taxonomy (GTDB): domain Bacteria; phylum Bacillota; class Clostridia; order Lachnospirales; family Lachnospiraceae; genus Chordicoccus. Next base: position 2,597 of record CADCQE010000222.1, read on the forward strand.
GCTGGAGGAAGGAGGACTGTGTCTCCATCCGCCAGGGCATGGAAGCGGAATTTGAGAATGTCCGCTATTTCCCCTGCGGAGGACCCGAAGGAGACGTCTCCTACAATGAAGCCGTTGAAGCCGGGGAATATGGCGATGTGATCGTGGCGGTCTTAGGCGAAACGATCGCCATGTCCGGCGAAGCTTCCTCCAAGGCGGAGATCGCGCTGCCCGGCCGGCAGAGAGAACTGCTCGAGTGCCTGCTGGACACGGGGAAACCGGTCGTGCTGGTCCTTATGAACGGGCGGCCTGTTGCAATCCGCTGGGAAAATGAGTTCATGAATGCGATCGTAGAGGCCTGGCACCTCGGAATCCGCATGGGCGATGCAGTGGCCGCTGTACTTTCCGGGAAAGTGAATCCGGAAGGAAAGCTCTCTTCTTCCTTCCCGGCTGCATCCGGCCAGTGTCCGGTCTACTACAATCACATGAATACCGGGAGACCCGGGTCAAAGAGCAAATTTACATCCCGCTATCTCGATTGCCCGCCTGAGAGCCTCTATCCCTTCGGATATGGTCTCAGTTACACCACCTACGAATATAAGGATCTCATGGTGGCTGAAGCATCGCCGGAGGAGCTGGAGATCTCCGTGACTGTGAGCAACACCGGTCAGAGGGATGGACGTGAGACAGTCCAGTTCTATACACAGGATGTATGCGCTTCCCTTGTGCGGCCTGTGAAGGAGCTGAAACGCTTTGAGAAGGTCCCGCTGAAAGCCGGTGAGACAAAGAAAGTGCAGGTCACCCTGCCCAAGAAAGAACTCGGCTTCTACGACAACGACGGAGTGTACCGCCTCGAGGACGGACTCTTCCGCTTCTACGCAGGCGGCAGCTCCGCAGACTGCCTGCAAGAGGAGCTGAGACTCTCCTTCTCCTGACCCATGTGCGGCAGGCACATCGGTCATTCCCTTTGTGCAAAGGGCGCTGAACCAGCGCAGCGTTCATAAAAAAGCGGTCGATACGGCCCTGTCAATGAAACAGTACCCCAAGGCAGCATCTGCGAGGAAGAAGATCCGACGGCAGATGTGCCTTGGGGTACGATTATGATTCCTGGAGGCAACTGTTCCGCACTCCCCGGCCAGCTTCCTATACCGGTATCAGCACAGATGCAAAACACA
>CADCQE010000223.1 GCA_902803505.1 uncultured Lachnospiraceae bacterium
GAAGGGCACGCCCTGGCTCTCCTTGATGAATTCGATGTCGTACCAGGTACCGCAGTGGGGACATTTATTCTCGAAGACGGACCCATGCATCTCGATGTAGTTATGGATGCCGGCTCTGCGCGGCAGGCCGTAGATGGAGCGCGTGATGACGGAGAGAACCTTGCTGTCTTCCTCCATCCGCTTCAGCACCATGAATTCCGGCCCCGGCTCTCCCATGTTCCCGAGGATCTCTTTGTGGTAGTAATCGAAGAACAGCTTTGGCCTCGTATTGTAGAAGGAGGCGGAAAAGATCTCCTCAGGTGAATACCCATAGTTTGTCTCTACCGCATACGCGCTCACGCTGTCGTGGTAGTTGAAGCAGCCGCAGTCTACCGCGGTGTTTCGGCCGAGCAGGCATACGATGTGCCGGCTCTCGCGAATGGCTCTCTCTATGTTCTGCAGGTTCATTCCCTTCCTCCTTTCTGTACTGGTTTATTGAATGCTTCTAACCGGGCTCACTCTTCGATCCCGTGGGCCGCCAGATAGCGGATGACGTCGTTCACCGTATTGAGCGTCTGCAGCTCTTCCACCGGGATCTCCAGCTGATATTCGTCTTCGAGGTTCATTGCGAGCTCATAGAGGTCCAGGGAGTCCGCGCCGAGGTCGTCACGGAAATTGGTGTTCAGCTGAATCTCTTCCGGATCGATATTCAGCTGCTCTGAGATGTAGGCGCGCATTTTTTCAAGCATGGTTTTCTTGCTCCTTTCATTTCTTAAAGATTATTAGATTTCTTCAAAATCCCCATATTCGCCCCAGAGATCCAGTTCTGCGCGGGTCCGGAAGCGGATCCGCCGCGAGACGGACAGGGCGATGGCCATCTCGGCCATGAGCAGGAAGACCGAAGTCCCCCCGTAACTGACAAAAGGCAATGTGATCCCCGTTGTGGGAATCAGGTTCAGCACCACTGCGATGTTGAGAATGACCTGGGACGCAATGTGGGCAAAGATGCCGATGACGATCAGCGATACGTACAGGTCCGGTGCGTTCTGCGCGATAAAGAAGAGCCGGTACAGCAGATAGAGAAAAAGAAGGACAATAATGATCCCCCCGAAGATCCCCAGCTCCTCACATATGATAGAGAAGATCATGTCATTCTCTGCTTCGGGGACAGCTCCCAGCTTCTGCATGCTGTTGCCGAGCCCCTTCCCGAAGAATCCGCCGCTTCCGAGGGCGTAGAGCGCCTGCATGATCTGGTACCCGCCCTCGGAGGAGTATTCCTCCGGATGCAGCCATACGAGGATGCGCCTGGAGCGGAAGCCCCCTCCGACGCCGGTGAATGCGACGATTGCGACCAGCGCTGCCGCAATTCCCGCGCACATGGCCGCAAGCAGGAGAAATTGCTTCGTATCCGGATAGGCGACAAAAATGATAACCCCCGTGATGATAAAGATGATCACTGCAGTGCTCAGGTTCGATGTGAGCAGATAAACTGCCAGGGCCTGGATGCCCCCCGCCGCCAGGGGATACATGAGCGCCTGCAATCCCCGGAAGCACTTTCCCATCTTCACAATCAGCATCGGGACAAAGACAATCACAGCGATCTTGGAGATCTCCGCCACCTGGAAGCTGATGGGGCCGAATGCGATCCATCTCCTCGCCCCGTTGATCGTCCGACCCAGAGAAGTGAAGCGGACAAGAACGAGCAGGACGAGGGAGAGGCCGTAGAGCGCGTAGGACAGAACCCACAGCACATGGTAATCCAGGAAGAGAGATGCCGCAAAGGCCAGTACAATGGAGATGGCGGCAAATGCGGCCTGCCTCGTGAAGAAATACATGTCGTCGTGGTAGCGGATCCCCGCGCGGTACGCGCTGGTGCTGTACAGCATGACCAGCCCGAAGCCCATGAGAAGGATGATCACGGCGATCAGATTGTAATCATAGTAATCTGCGCCGCGAAACAGTTTCTTAAAAAACTTGCTCAATGTTTACTCTCCCGTTTGCTTCCGCGCTTCTTCCCGGATCTGGCGGATCTGGCCTTGGACGCTTTTACGGCTTCCGCATCCAGATGCCCCACGAGAACTACAACAGAGCGCGGCGAAGCTTCACAGTACTTCTGGTTCGCACAGGGCTCCACGTCCCCGGCCGCGAATTCTTCCCCGGCCGGTGCCGCTGAGTTGATGAGCGGATACCATCTCCAGTCGGCAGGAAGGGATGGCAGGGCGAAGGGATGGGCATCCCAGAAGGCATTGTAGGCAACATAGTAATACTCGCCTTCCTTCGAAGCTTCTTCAAGAGTATACAGCCCGTTGTACATCACTGCAAGAGTATGTGAATCTTTTTCGAAGCTGCACACCCAGGCCTTGCTGTCGTGGAAGGAGATATCCGGGCAGCCGTAAGACCTGTAATCCGTCCCCTTATATTCCAGCGGCATGTGAAATACTTTGTGGGAGGCGCGGAATGCAAGAAGTTCTTTTGTGAAATGGCGAAGCTCCCCGGCCTCCTTGGTGCTGTTCCAGTCCGTCCACCCCGTGGCGTCGTCACTGGCATAAGCGTTGTTGTTGCCGCCCTGGGAATTGAGTCCCTCGTCCCCGGCCAGAAGGAGGGGCGTGCCCTGGGCAAGGAAGGTGTAGAGCAGGGCGTTCTTCATCTGGCGCATGCGGAGCTGACGCACCTGCCGCTTCCTTGAGGGGCCCTCGACCCCGCAGTTCCAGCTGCAGTTCCAGTCCGGGCCGTCGCGGTTGTCCTCTCCGTTCTTCTCATTGTGTTTATAGTCGTAGCACACGGAGTCATAAAGTGTGAAGCCGTTGGTGTTCGCCATGAAGTTGACATAGCCGTGGGTAAGGGGATTGCGGCGGAGGAAGCGGGCAAAGTCCCCAAGCTGCCCTTCATCTCCTTTGAGGAAGGAGCGGGCCGTGTTCTGGAATTCATTGCAGCACACGAGGATGTTGCGGACGCTGGGCGTCTGGCCGCCGTAGATCCACTCCGCATCCACCTGCTCGAACAGGAGCTTGGTGCAGGTCAGGAGCGGGTCGCGCACGATGGCGTCCACCGGCGTGCCGATTCCCACGAAGTGGAAGCCATCGATCCGGTAGCGGGATTTCCAGAAGCGGATGGCCAGCATAGCCGCGAAGGGATCCATCTTCTCCGGGAAATACATCTCCATGATGACTTCCATCCCGGCCGCATGAAAGGCCTGTACCATCTGCTGAAGCTCTTTTGAGGAGTCCTCGGTGGCGGCATAGAGCGCCTTGGGAGAGAAATAGTAATTCTTCTCGGCATAGCCCCAATAGTTCTTAAGGGGCACGGCCTTGACAGTTCTCGCCCCGCCCTCTTCATCTTCTATCGTCTCCTGGGTATACGGACGGATGCGCAGGGTCTCATCAAACTCGTAGATGGGCATAAGCTCCACTGCGTTGAAGCCCAGGTCGCGGATGTAGGGAATCATCTCTGTGAGGCCGAGGAAGGTCCCTTTGAAGCGGGTCTTCTTCGCCTTCTTCGTGAAGCCCCGTACATGCAGCTTATAGATCATCAGGTCCTCGATGGGAATGCGGGGCGCCGGATCCTCCCTCCACGCCTCCTGCATGGGAAGGACAAAACAGGTCTCACCACGGATCCGCTCGGCATAGGGATCCAGTACATGCCTGCCGCCCACCTCATAATAATAGCCCAGATCCTCCGGGCTCGCTCCATTTATAAAAATGGCACCGATATCTCCGACCCGTTCCTCCTTCTTCAGAGGAATCCTCATCAATTCCTTCTTCGGATCAGACGCACTCACAAGCACAAGCTGCGCCTCTCCATCCTGCGGAACCGCATAGGCAAAGTTAATGCCGCTGCCGGTTTCTTTTGCTCCCAATCTCTCCGGGTCCCCCCGAAGCACCTCAAGCTTCCTTCCACTGCTCATACGTCAATTGCTTCTCCTTCTCTAAGCTCAGCGCATTCTGATTTCAGAGGATTGTTTTGTGCTTCGTCCTTCTTTTTCAACCTTTGACGCCAGTATTCATATTATTGCACAAAAAAGGCCAAAACTCTATAGTTTCAGCCATTTTCCTGCAATGATTCATGAGATGCGGGGGTGAGCGGCAAGTGCGTCCGCCATGTGCTGCATCGCGTCCATCTCCTCCTCCATCCGCTTCAGCAGCTTGATCTGCGTGCGGGTCCGGATGAGATTGTGGTTCGGGATGCTGATCTTATAATACATATCCCCGTTGAGGTGGTCTCCCAGGAAGCGGAGGGCCTGCTCGTAAGTGATCACGTACGCGGCTTTCGGCAGGACGCGGATCTCCGCATCGCTCAGTGTCCCGGCGCAGCCTTCCACGTATCCTTTCAGGAAGGCCTCGTAGCGCTCCAGATTGAAGTCGAATTGATCCAGGTCCTTCTCGTCCTCCTCACCGGTTGCGGCCCCGGAGCGGATCATATCTCCGAAGTCGTAGGCCGCAAGTCCCGGCATGACCGTGTCCAGGTCAATGACAGCGAGGATCTCTCCGCTCACCTTGTCGAAGAGGACATTGTTCAGCTTGGTGTCATTGTGGGTCACGCGGAGGGGCAGCTCACCGCATCTGTGAGCGGAAGTGAGGATTTCCGCCCAGTGCCTTCTCTCTTGGAGAAATGTCACTTCTTCCATGACCTCGCCAAGACGCATTGACATATTCTCTGCGACGGCCTTCTCAAAATCCCGGTACCGCACCGGTGTGTTGTGGAAATTCGGTATGGTCTCAGCGAGCTGTTCTGCAGGAAAATCCAGCAGATCCGCCTGGAAAGAACCGAAAGCGATTCCGCAGAGAAAGCAGTCATTCGTATCCTTTGCCACTTCGAAGCTCGTCGAATTGTTTATAAAATCAAAGGATCTCCAGCACTCCCCTGACTTGTCCGTGATGATGTTCTCTCCCCTCTTGGTGTAACGGACTTTCAATGTCCTGCGGGAGGGGTCTTCGCCCCGCTCAAGGAATTTCTTCCTGAGGTGCTCCGTCACGAGCTCAATGTTCGACATGACCTGTGCAGGGTTCTTAAAGACATTGATATTGAGGTTCTGGAGAAGATAACGGGTCCCGTCAGAGCAGGTTACACAGTACGTATCATTGATATGCCCCCTTCCATAGGGAGCGATCGACTCCGTCTCGGAGGGGAATCCGAATCGCTGTACAACTTCCCACATCTTGTGTTCGTTCATATTCGATCTCCGTAAAACAGTGTGTTCTCACAGTGTTACTATTCACGGTCAATCTGCAATCAGGTTCTGGCTCATCATGCTTGCGTGAATAGTAACTCCACAGTTCCGCATCAGGTAATCCGGTCAGGCCATGAACATTAATAATCTTACACCACATAACCCCGAAATGCCAGTATTTCCTTGACGATAAGTATCTCATCTGTTATCGTAAGCACTGGAAGCAGAGACCGCAGCTGGGAGTCTCGCCCAAGCACCTTTAAGAAGCACGATGGAGGTTACAAGATGTCTGATTTAGAACAAAACGGCGGCGAAGAGATGGAGGAGTATGACACAGTCACTCTCACACTTGAAGACGACACAGAGCTGGAGTGCATGATCCTCGCCATCTATCCGGTGGGGGACAAGGATTACATTGCACTGGTTCCGATGACAGAAAGCGGAGAGATCGACGAAGACGCCGAGGTGCTGATCTATCGCTATATTTTCCACGGCGAAGATGAAGAGCCCGAGCTCGAGAATATCGAGGATGATGACGAGTACGAAGCGGCAGTGGACGCCTTTGACGAGCTGCTGGACGAGGAGGAGTTCGAAGGAGAATAATTCCTTGCGTCGGACGAATACAGGGACAATGGGAAGGGCTGTGCGCCTGCTCCATTGTCCCTTTTCTTTACTGCTTTCCCGTAGAGCCGAAGCCGCCCTCTCCCCGCTCGGTCTCATCCAGCTCACCCGCTTCCTCGAAGCAGACAGGCAGGTAAGGCACCACGATCAGCTGGGCAATGCGCTCGCCGGGAGAGACCCTTCTTGCTTCGCCGCTGTCATTGTGCAGCGCGATCATAAAAGGCCCCCGGTAATCAGAATCCACGACTCCGACGCAGTTCGCCGGGCGCAGCCCCTCCTTCGACGCGAGGCCGCTCCTTGCGAAGATCGCGCCGAAGTATCCCTTCGGGATCTCCATCGCCAGGCCTGTGTGGATCATCTGCGTCGTGTGGGGCGGGATCTCGATCTCGCCCGTAAGATCCGCGCGGAGATCATAGCCTGCGGCCTCCGCACTTCCCCTTGTGGGAAGCGCCGCAGTGGGCGTCAGTTTTTTGACTCGTATCTGGATCATCAGTTCTGTCCTTTCTAATGGGGCAAGGGGACGGTTCCCTGAAAACCGTCCCCTTGCCTTACTTTCTTTATTCCGGATCAGCGCTTGCGACAACTCTTCCCATATCCATAGACGGCTCTTTCGGGCAGTCCTTAATGGAGAAGCTGAACTTGCCGTTCTTGTCCTTGCCGAGGCAGATGACGCGGACGACGTCGCCGAGCTGCAGCACATCTTCAACCTTCGCGATGCGGGCGTTGGCAATCTTGGAGATGTGGACAAGGCCTTCCTTACCGGGTGCGAACTCAAGGAACGCACCGAACTCCTTGATGGAGACGACCTTGCCGGTCAGGATCATGTCCTTCTCAAATTCTGTCACGATGAGGCGGATGGCCTCCTCCGCGGCACGCATCTTCTCACTGTCCGTACCGGCGATGGAGACAAAGCCGTCGTCCTCGATGTCGATGGACACATCGTACTGCTCGATGAGGGAATTGATGGTCTTGCCCCTCTGTCCGACCACCTCGCCGATCTTCTCGGGATCGATGGTCATCTGGATGATCTTCGGAGCCCACTTGCTCAGCTCCTTTCTCGGAGCGGCGATGACGGGCTCCATGACATTCGTCAGGATGTACTCTCTCGCCTGCTTTGTGCGGGCAATGGCTTCCTCCACGATCTGCCTGGTGAGGCCGTGGATCTTGATGTCCATCTGGATCGCCGTGATGCCGTCATGCGTACCGGCGACCTTGAAGTCCATGTCTCCGAAGAAGTCTTCGAGGCCCTGGATATCGGTCAGGACAATGTAATCGTCGTCAGTCTCGCCCGTGACAAGTCCGCAGGAAATGCCGGCAACTGCTTTCTTAATCGGCACGCCGGCCGCCATCAGTGCCATAGAGGACGCGCAGATGGACGCCTGGGATGTAGATCCATTCGACTCGAAGGTCTCAGAGACGGCGCGGATCGCATAAGGGAATTCTTCCTCACTGGGAAGCACCGGAACGAGGGCTTTCTCTGCCAGGGCGCCGTGGCCGATCTCCCGTCTTCCCGGTCCGCGGCTCGGCTTCGTCTCACCGACGGAATAGCTCGGGAAGTTGTACTGGTGCATGTAGCGCGCTTTTGTAATATAGGGATCAAGCCCCTCGATCTTCTGGGCTTCACTCAGCGGAGCCAGTGTCACGCAGTCGCAGATCTGGGTCTGGCCGCGGGTGAACATCGCAGAGCCGTGTGCTCTCGGGATTAGATCGATCTCAGCGGCGAGCGGGCGGATCTGTGTGATCTCTCTGCCGTCCGGGCGTTTGTGGTCCTTGAGGATCATCTTCCGGACCGTCTTCTTCTCGTACTGGTAGAGGGCGTCGCCGATGAGGCTCATCCACTCTTCATTATCCCCATACTTCTCCTCGAATTTCTCGCGCACCTTGGCAACGTTGTTCTCGCGGGTCTGCTTGTCGTCCGTGAAGACCACCGTCTCCATCTCTTCGGGCGGGCAGATCTCATGGAGCGCGTCATTGAGTTCCTGAGGAATCTCATAGTGCTGGTATTCATGCTTTTCTTTTCCGCATTCAGCGATGATCTTATCGAAAAATGCGATGATCTCCTTGTTGATCGCGTCACAGCGGTAGATGGCTTCGACCATCTTCTCCTCGGGCAGCTCCTTGGCGCCGGCCTCGATCATGATGACCTTCTCTCTTGTGGAGGCCACAGTGAGTGCGAGCTCAGATCTGTTCTTCAGCTCATAGCCCGGATTCACGACGAACTCACCGTCGACAAGACCAAGCTGCGTCGTCGCGCAGGGACCGTCAAAGGGGATGTCAGAGATACTCGTTGCGAGCGCGCTGCCGAGCATGGCAACCACCTCTGGATCGCACTCGGGATCCACGGACATCACCAGGTTGTTGAGCGTGACGTCGTTGCGGTAATCCTTCGGGAACAGCGGGCGCATCGGCCTGTCGATCACGCGGCTTGTGAGGACTGCGTGTGTGGAGGGCTTGCCCTCGCGCTTGTTGAACCCGCCGGGGAATTTGCCGACTGCGTACATCTTCTCTTCGAAGTCCACTGACAGCGGGAAGAAATCGATACCTTCGCGGGGCTGCTTGGAAGCAGTCGCTGTACAGAGGACAACCGTATCGCCGTAGTGCATGAAGCAGCAGCCGTTGGCCTGTTTGCCGACGCGGTCGATATCCACTGTCAGTGTTCTCCCGCCAAGTTCCATTGAATAGCTTTTATAATTACCCATACTTCTCCTTCTGCCCGGAATGGGCGATAAAAAAATAACTTGTGAAGCATAATAAACGCTAATAGAGGGCAGGTCGCCCTGCCCTCACATTGCGAATTACTTTCTGAGTCCGAGTCTTTCAATCAGTGTACGATAGCGGTTGATATCCTTCTTCTTGAGGTAGCTGAGAAGGCTTCTTCTCTGTCCGACCATCTTCAAAAGACCCCGTCTTGAATGGTGATCCTTGGGATTCTTCTTCAGATGCTCTGTGAGCTCCAGAATCCTTGCTGTAAGGATGGCAACCTGTACTTCCGGTGATCCTGTGTCGCCTTCCGTGCGCGCATACGTCTCGATGATACCCTGCTTCTTTTCTTTTGTGATCATAGTAATTCCTCCTGAAAATCACTTGAATAAAATGCGCCGGCCATTAAGGGGCGGTTGGAGTACTCCTGCCTCCGAATGGCGGTGTCTCTTTTGAACCTGAGAAAGTATAGCAAATCTGTTCTGTGGATGTCAAGCATGATGAGACAGGTTCTGATTGCAGATTGGCCGTGAATAGTAACTACTTAGCCAAAATACCTTCTGGCCCCTGCCTCATCTGCTTCAATCTGCCGCTTCAGCTCCTCTAAAGAGCCGAAGCGCTTCTCCGGTCTGGCAAAGTGGAGCAGGCTGACCTTCAGGTCCTCTCCGTAGAGGTCCTCGTCGCAGTCGAAGAAATAGGTCTCCACGCCGACGAAATGCCCGTCGACGGTGGGCTTCGTGCCGATATTGGTGACGCCGGCATAGCGGGAGGAGGCAGTGGTGGAGATCGTGTAGTAGACGCCGTTCGGGGGCAGATACTTGGACTGGTCGGCGATGAGATTCGCAGTGGGGACGCCGAGTGTCCTGCCGATCTGCCGGCCGTGGATAATCTCCCCCGTCACGAAGAAATTGTAGCCCAGCTGCCGGTTCGCCTCTTCAATCCTGCCGGATGCAAGATCCTCCCGGATACGGGAACTGGAGATTCTCCGGGAAGCATCGAGGATGTGGGGAACGACGATCGTCTCCATCCCAAAGGACACGCCTTCCCGCTGCAGCAGCTCCAGACTGCCCTGCCGCTGATACCCGAAGCGGAAATCTGCGCCAACCACCAGTGCCCTGCAGCGAAGCGCACGATGCAAAGTCCCGGAGAGAAATTCCTCCGCACTCGTCCGGATAAAAGCGGAGCTCAGCGGAACCTCAATGAGGAGCTCGATTCCGAGCTCCCCGAGCATCTCCTCCCGCTCTCTTTTTGACAGCAGTGTCACCGGGGACATATTGATGACAAGTGCGGCAGGGACGAGTCCCCGCTCCCTCGCCGTCTTCACAGTCCTAAGAATCAGCTCCCGATGCCCGAGATGAATCCCGTCGAACTTCCCGATCGTAAGCGCGGTCTCCTTCTTAGATATGAATGTCGTCAGATCCCGGATAATCTCCATCTTCCGTCCTCATTTTCCTCATCAAACGTTATAAAAGCGGAGCAATTCAGCCGAGCCGCCCCTGACCTGATAGATGCCGATCAGAGCACCGTCTTTCGTATAAATTCTGATCCGCTGCCCGTCCGGGGCTCTTCCTTCCCGATTGCCCACGCAGCCAGCCGCTTCCTCAGGCATCTCTCCGGGGCCGCTCTTTATGGCAAGAGGCACAAGCTCTCCAAGCCGGGCACTTCCTCCGTTCAGAAGGGCCTTCTCGACGCCGCCTTCGCTGCACCCGCAGGCCGGAAGCTCTCTGTAAAAATGATCAATCGGAAGAACGAAGCTGTATTCTGCGGCCCCCGCCGCGTCCTCCGCCTCCTTCCGCGCGGCAATCTCCGCAAGCGTCAGCGCGTCCTTAAGGCAGAATTCCTCCACCCGGGTGCGCACAAGCGATTCCATACACCCGCCGCAGCCGAGCTTCCTTCCGACATCATAGCACAAGGTCCTGATATAGGTCCCGTGGGAACAGGTGACCTCGAAGAAAATGCGGGGCAGCTTCAACGAGAGGATCTCAATTGAGAAGAACTCCACTTCTCTCCCCTTCCGCTCGACCTCAATCCCTTTTCTTGCCAGGTCTACAAGCTTCTTCCCGTTGACCTTCAGGGCGCTGTACATAGGAGGCACCTGAACCTGCTTTCCGACAAATGAGAGCAGCGCGGCCCGGGCCTCCTCCTCTTTGGGCAGGGCTTCACTTTGCGCAAGCACCTGGCCCGAGCTGTCCTGCGTGTCCGTCTCGACTCCGAGGAGCAGCACGGCGCGGTAGCTCTTCGTCCCTCCGCTCAGCTCCTCCACCAGGTGCGTTGCTTTTCCGAGACATACAGGAAGCACGCCCTCCGCATCCGGATCGAGCGTGCCGGTATGACCGATCTTCTTGATGCCGAAGATCTTTCTGAGACGGGCTACGACACCGAAGGATGTCATGCCCTTCTCTTTTCTGACATTGATCACTCCATTTACCATAGATCTCGTTCTGCCGCTTTACAGCCGCTTCTCAATCTCCGCGACGACTCTCCGTATCACTTCTTCCACCGGACCGTCCATGTTGCATCCCGCAGCCCTGATGTGTCCGCCGCCGCCGAATACGGCGCACACGGAGGAGACATCCAGACAGCTATTGCTGCGCATGGAAACCTTATACAAGTTCTCGCCCCGCGAGTAGACAAATACCGCGGCCTCCACACCCTCCGTGTAGCGCAGCTGCGAAACGATTCCCTCGAGATCCTGCTTCGTCACGCCGAGGCGGCTCATCTCTTCAGATGTAATGCCGGTACAGATGCAGCGCCCGTCAAGAAACAGCTCCGCCTTCTCCAGGCAGAACCCCAGTACCTTCTGCTGGACAAAAGTCTTCTTGTTGAAGCTGTCCTCAATGATCCTGCTGAAGCCGATTCCCTTCTCCATGAGGCGGGCCGCAATCCGCATCGTGTCAGGCGTAGTATTTGAATATTGGAAGACACCGGAATCGTGAATGATTCCCGTGTAGAGGGACTCCGCTATGGACTTGCTGATCCTGTCATAATCAAAAAGAGCAAAGAGTACTTCCGCGCAGGCACTGGCATCAGGCACAATATAATTGTCATCACCAAACCCCAGGTTGCTGACATGATGATCGATCACGACCGTCCGCCTGGCCCGGTCAAAGAGCTCCCCTGCCACTGCAATCCGCTCCCGGTCGCTCACGTCGCAGGAGATGAAGAGATCATAGCAGCCGTCAAAAGCATCCGGAGAAGCTCCTTCCTTCCGGTCGGGCTTCCCTGCCGCAAAGGATTCCGGCACTTCCTGCAAAGACTCTGAAACCCCCTGTAAAAAACAGAGCTCCTTTGGCGGGAGCTCCAGGTAGAGATCCAGTCTGTCAAAGCTCTGAAGTTCTCTCAGATACTGCCACAGGGCTGTGCAGGTTCCCACACAGTCCCCGTCCGGACCCACATGTCCGGCAATGGCGACCGTTCTCACATGTTCATTCAGTTTCAGTATGTCTTGAATTCTGTTCATGCATGACCTCATCTATCTTCCTTGTCATCTCGACGCCCCGCTCGATGGAGCGGTCAGAAAGAAATGTCAGTTCCGGCGTATTCCGGAGATTCAGCCGATGGGCCAGTTCCCGCCGGATGAATCCCTTCGCAGACTCCAGCCCCTCCATCGTCTCAGTGCGCTCCTCTTCGGAGCCGAGCACGCTGATATATACTTTGCAGGTCTTCAGGTCAGCCGCCACATAGGCATCGGTCACTGAGGTCATCAGTGCAATACGGGGATCCTTCAGCTCGCGGATAATGACGGAGAGCTCCCTCGCCACCTCTACATTCACGCGCTGATTCTTCCGGCTCATTTTTTTCATTCTCTCGCCACCTCAACCATGGTGTAAGCTTCCACCATATCCAGTTCCGCGAAATCGCCGAAGCCGTCGAAGACGAGACCGCACTCAAAGCCCTCGCGGACCTCCTTGACGTCGTCCTTAAAGCGCTTCAGGGATGCGAGTTCTCCTTCGAAGATCTTCTCGTCGCCGCGGAAGATGCGCACCTTGCTGCTTCTCGTAATGATGCCGTCCTTTACGTAAGCACCGGCAATATTGCCGACTCCGGATGCCTTGAAGATCTGGCGGATCTCCACATGGCCCTGGACCTTCTCCTCGAACACCGCGGCGCGCATGCCCTTGAGGGCCCGCTCCACATCCTCGATGGCTTCGTAAATGACGTTGTAGAGGTGGATGTCCACCTTCTGGTTATCCGCCATCATCTTGGCCGTGTTGTCCGGGCGGACATTGAAGCCGATGATAATGGCGTTGGACGCAGCTGCAAGGGCCACGTCGGATTCATTGATCGCTCCGACACCGCCGTGAATGACCTTGACCACCACTTCCTCGTTCGAGAGTTTAAGCAGAGACTGGGACACGGCTTCCACGGAGCCCTGGACATCCGCTTTGACGACGATCGGGAGCTCTTTGAGGGAGCCCTCCTTGATCTGGTTGAAGAGGTCGTCCAAAGACATCTGTGTCTTCGTCTCTTCAAGAAGCGTCTTCTTGTTCTCGCTGACAAAGACAGCTGCGAATTCCTTCGCCTCCTTGTCGCTGTCCATGGAGACGAGAACCTCGCCCGCCTCGGGGACAGAGCTCAGTCCGATGATCTCCACCGGCATCGAAGGAGTCGCCTTCTGGAGGCGTCTGCCATTCTCGTCTGTCATAGCCCTGACCTTACCGGATGCGGCGCCGCAGGCGATGAAATCGCCCTGATGCAGCGTGCCCTTCTGGATCAGGATGGAGGCCACGGGGCCGCGGCCCTTGTCGAGTCTCGCTTCGAGAACGATACCGCGGGCCTTTCTGTCCGGATTGGCTTTCAGCTCGTGCATTTCTGATACTGTGAGGATCATCTCCAGAAGGTCGTCCAGACCCTGGCGGGTCTTGGCGGAGACCGGGCAGAAGACAGTGCTGCCGCCCCAGTCCTCGGCGATGAGCCCGTATTCAGAGAGCTCCTGCTTCACCCTGTCCACATTGGCACCGGGTTTATCAATCTTATTGACAGCGACGATAATCTCTACCTCCGCTGCTTTTGCGTGGTTGATGGCTTCGACGGTCTGAGGCATCACGCCGTCGTCCGCCGCCACAACCAGTACAGCGATGTCCGTGGCATTGGCGCCGCGCATACGCATGGCCGTGAAGGCCTCATGTCCGGGCGTATCCAGGAAGGTGATCTTCCTTCCATCGATCTCCACCATATAGGCGCCGATGTGCTGCGTAATGCCGCCTGCTTCGCGGTCCGTGACATGTGTGTCGCGAATGGCATCGCGCAGGGAGGTCTTGCCGTGGTCGACGTGGCCCATGACACAGACGACGGGCGGACGCTCGACCATATCGGATTCGTCCTCAGCGGCTTCCTGAAGCAGAGCGCCGATGACGTCCTCTCTCTCTTCCTTCTCACAGATAATGTCGTGCTCCAGCGCAATCTCCTCAGCGGTCTCATAGGGTAGCTCGTGATTGAGCGTCACCATATTGCCCTTCATGAAGAGCTCTTTGACAAGCTGGGCTCCCGCTACATGCATGCGCTCCGCCAGATCGCGGACCGTGATGCGCTCAGGGACTTTAATCTCCGTGACCACCACTTCTTCTTTCTTCTGGGGCTGGGTCGGAGTCTTGTTCTGCAGAGCCTTCGGAAGGCGGTTGAACTGCTTTCTTCCGCCCTGTGCGCCCTTTGCATTGTTCTCGCCTCTGCCGTGGCCGAGCTCCCGGCGCTCCTCACGGGTGCGCTCCCTGTCCTTGCCATCCTTGCGGAAATCACGGCTCGTCTTGTGAGCGAGAGCCCCATCACCGCCGGATGCAGCCGGTCTTGCTGCGCCGCGGCCTCCGCCGAAGCCGGCGCCCTGTCCGGGACGCCCTCCCTGGGCATTTCTCTGGAAACCGCCTCCGGCAGTTCCTCTCTGAGGCGCAGTCCCTCTGGCACCGCCGCCCTGCCCGAAGCCGGCCCGGTCACCGCGCTGCTCTCCGGGTCTTCCCTGGGCTCCTCTCATACCGCCGCGGGTCCCTGCACCGGGAGCACCTGCCGCCCGGTCCTGGGGTCTCCCCTGACCGCTGCGCGGAGCGCCTGTTCCCTGGCGTGCTGCGCCGCCGCGGCTGTTTCTGTCGCGGCTCGTCCTGCTGCTGTTCATCTGCTGGGTAACCGCAGCGCCAAAGGAACGGATGATTCTTCCGTTGCGGAAGCCTGTATCTGCTTCCTTCTTCTCCTGCGCGGCAGGAGCTGTGCTCTTGGGCTCAGGAGCCGTCTCCGCCTTGGCAGCCGCATCCTTCTTAGCCGCTTCTTTCTTCGGCGCCTCCTCCGTCTCAGGCTTCCTGCTCTCCGGAGATTCTGCACCGGCCTCCTTCTGATCGGGGGCAGCTGCAGCCTGTTCGCTCTTAGGAGCGGATGTCTTATCTGCCGCCTCCTCAGCGGGTTCCTTCGGGGCAGCAGCGGGAGCCTCTTTTGTCGCTTCCTCTTCAGCCTTCGCGGCAGGTACACTCTCAGGGGATCCTGTCTTGACA
>CADCQE010000224.1 GCA_902803505.1 uncultured Lachnospiraceae bacterium
AGATAACGACAACGGCGAGCTCCTGCAGCACTGCGGTCCCTGGCCGATCTCCGTCGCAAAAGAAAAGCCTACGATCTGTGTGCCGGTTGCATTTCCTCAGAACGGAGCTGTCTCCGCAGAGGCAAAGCATGGCCCGATGAGCCTGGTCCGTTTCGACGGCGATGACGGAGAATACTCCATCCTCCTCGGCCACGCAAAAGGCATCGAAGGCCCTTGGACACGAGGCACCTATGTCTGGGTAGAGGTTTCCAATCTGAAGCGGCTCGAGGCAAAGGTTGTGGAAGGTCCGTATATCCACCACGTCGCCGCCATTCACGGAGATGTCGTGCCGGTGATCTATGAAGCCTGCAAATATATCGGCGTGAAGCCGGATCTCTATGACCCGATTGAGGACAAAGTGAAAGCATATCTGCACGGCGAAGACGTCGTGTTTGACGAAGTCTGAACGAGGAAAAAGAAAAGTCTATGTTTAAAACAAAGCTTACAAATCCGGAAATCCTGTCCGCACTGTCCATGTGCGGACACGGGAGCAAAGTCCTGATCTCCGATGCGAACTATCCGCTCGAGCAAAAGACAGGAAATTGCAAAAAAATATATGTCGGCGTCATGCCCGGACTGCCTACTGCGACGGATGTGCTGAAAGCAATCCATTCTGTCGTGGAAATTGAAAAGGCAGAAGTGATGGTTCCCGGAGACGGCTCCACGCCGGAGATTTTTGCCGAGTTTGAAGAAGAGCTCGGTATGAAGCTGGAAGGGACCGGCCGCTATGAATATTATGATCTGTGCGCTTCACCGGATGTGTATCTGGCGATCCAGACCGGCGAGCAGAGGACATTTTCCAATATTCTGATTACAATCGGATGTGCATGGCAGTAAAATAAGTCATAGGCTTCGGTGCTCACGGGGCGCCGGAGCTTTTTTCATCGCAAATTGCCAACAAGGGAGAGGGTATCTATGAAAGTGCTTAATTACGGTTCTCTGAATGTAGATTATGTGTATCAGGTCCCCCATATGGTAACAGCCGGGGAGACACTGCTGTCCTCAAAACTCAACGTATTCAGCGGCGGAAAAGGCCTGAATCAGTCCATCGCGCTTGCCAAAGCCGGTGTGGCCGTAGACCATGCCGGCATGATCGGCAGCGATGGCCGGTTTCTTCTGGACGAATGCACACGCTACGGCGTTGGCACAAACTTTCTGAAGAAAACAGACGAAAAGAACGGACATACGATTATCCAGGTAGACGAGACCGGGCAGAACTGCATCCTGCTTTACGGCGGTACGAACCAGATGCAGACAAAAGAATACATTGACGACGTGTTGTCCCACTTTTCCGGCGGAGACGTGCTTGTGCTTCAAAATGAAGTGAATCTGCTTGACTATCTGATCGACCGGGCTTCGGAACTTGGAATGCGGATCATACTGAACCCCTCTCCTATGAATGACAGCGTCCTCTCCTGTGCTCTTGAGAAGGTGGATCTGTTTCTTCTCAATGAGATTGAAGGAGAACAGTTGACTGGAACAGACGATCCGGAGCAGATCCTGAACCGTCTGCATGAAAAATATCCGGCGGCAAGCTTTGTTCTGACACTCGGCAGCCGCGGCGCATGGTACTATGACGGAACAAAAAAAGCATTTCAGGATATTTTTCCGGTAAAAGCTGTGGATACGACAGCCGCCGGAGATACCTTCACGGGTTATTTCATCGCAGCCATGCTGGACGGAATGGCTGTAGAAGACTGTCTGAAAAGAGCGGCACTGGCTTCTTCGATCGCGGTCTCCAGAGCAGGAGCCGCTCCTTCCATCCCATCCAAAGAGGAAGTTGAAGAAGCCTTGAAGCGTATCTAAAGTTCAGTCACGATTCATCATCCTGTTCTGATTCTTTTTAGAATCCTGCAGGCAGGGACCAAAGGGTCCCTGCTTTTTTATATTTGCCCGGAAACCCTGCATAATAACGGTATTTCTTTGGTCGATTTGTTTCGTTCGCCCTCTATAACCCGTCTTTCTCAAGCGCGTTTTCATCCATGAATTAAGTTTGTGATTAAGTATTATAAACTGAATTATTTGATGCTATTTAGTTAATTCTCGGTTATCCTTATTTCAGATCCAAGCAGAAAGGAGCTTAAAGATGGATAATTTGAAAGCACTCGCATACGACCTGAGAAAAGATACCCTCGATATCATAATGGCCGGCGGCGGCGGTCATATTGGCGGCGACATGAGCGTCATGGAGATTCTGGTAGACCTGTATTACAAACAGATGAACGTCTCTTCCGATCATGCTGACGACCCGGACCGGGACTTCTTCATCATGAGTAAAGGACATTCGATGGAAGCCTACTATGCAGTGCTCTGCGCAAAAGGTTTCCTGGACCTGGACGATTTAAAAGCCCGCTTTTCAAAATTTGATTCCCCCTACATTGGCCATCCTCACAACACCCTGCCGGGGATCGAGATGAATTCCGGCTCCCTCGGCCATGGTCTTCCTGTTTCCGTCGGCATGGCTCTGGCAGCAAAGAAAGACGGCAAGTCAAACCGGGTCTATGTGGTAACCGGCGACGGCGAACTCGCGGAAGGCTCCAACTGGGAAGGCTTTATGTCCGGCGCCATGTTTGGTCTCGATAATCTCTGCTGCGTGATCGACCGCAACTACCTGCAGATCTCCGGCAGCACAGAAGACGTGATGGCTCTTGACGATCTGAAAGCGAAAGTCTCCGCATTTGGCTGGAACGTAATCGTAGTAAAGGACGGCAACGACCTGGACGAACTGGATGCGGCATTTGAAGAAGCAAAGACCGTAAAAGGAAAACCGAGCTGCATCATCGCGAACACCGTAAAAGGAAAAGGTTCCGCGGTAATGGAGAACAAAGCTCCCTGGCATCATAAAGTCCCGTCCGCCGAGCAGTATGAAGAAATTGTAAAAGACTTTGAGGAAAGAAAAGCAGCCCTGTTATAAACATATATCCCGCTTCGAAACGATAACCGTCAGGGAAATGTCTAAGAATAACCGAAGAATCAGCGCCTTTTAGGAGGAGAACAGCCCTATGAAGAACACGATCCCCAACAGAAAAGTCATAAATGACGTCCTCATGGAACATGCAAAAGATGACAAGAGCATCATGGTGCTCTGCTCGGATTCCAGAGGCTCCGCTTCTCTCGCTCCGTTTTTTGAAGCCTTTCCGGAACAGTCCGTGGAAGTCGGCATTGCCGAACAGGACCTCGTCGGAATCGCTGCCGGTCTCGCAAAGTGCGGCAAAAAGCCTTACGCCGCCTCCCCGGCCAGCTTCATCACAACCAGAAGTTATGAGCAGTGCAAAGTCGACTGCGCCTATTCCGATACAAACGTCAAGCTCATCGGAATCAGCGGCGGCGTAAGCTACGGAGCCCTGGGCATGAGCCATCATTCCGCACAGGATATCGCGGCGATGAGCGCTATTCCCAATATGCGCGTCTATCTGCCAAGCGACCGCCATCAGACAAAGCATCTGATGGAAGCGCTGCTTAAGGACGACAAATGCGCATACATAAGAACAGGACGTAATCCGGTCGAAGATGTATATGAAGAAGACAACTGCCCGTTCGAGATGGACAAGGCGACCTTCGTCTGCGAAGGAAATGACGTCGCGATCATCGCATGCGGAGAAATGGTTCGTCCGGCAGTCGATGCGGCACAGCTTCTTGCATCTGACGGCATCAGCGCCACCGTGGTCGATATGTACTGCGTCAAGCCTCTGGACAAAAATGCCATCCTGAAAGCAGCCAATCATGCAAAGGCCGTGATCACCGTTGAAGAACATTCTCCGTTCGGCGGACTCGGCTCCATGGTCGCTCAGGTTGTCAGTGAAAACTGCCCGAAGAAGGTAGTGAATATCGCGCTTCCGGACGCGCCGGTCGTCACAGGCACATCCGCCGAAGTGTTTGAGTATTATGGTATGACTGGAGAGGGAATCGCGAAAAAAGCAAAAGAAGCGCTTGCTTGAGGGCCGAATATGGAAACAGGAAAAAGAGCATTCATATTGGCTGTGGATCAAAGTACCCAGGGCACGAAGGGGCTTCTCTTTGATCCAAGCGGCAAACTGATCGCCCGGGCCGATCGCCCGCACAGGCAGATCGTCAATGATCTGGGATACGTGGAGCACGATCCCAAAGAGATCCTTGCCAATACATTCGCGGTCTGCAAAGACGTGATCCTGAAAGCCGGCATTCCGGCCTCTGAGATCGCTGCAATGGGGATTTCCAACCAGCGTGAAACATCAGCTGCCTGGAATCTTGAGACCGGAGAACCGGTCATGAATGCCATCGTATGGCAGTGTGCCAGGGCGGCGTCCATCTGTGAGAGACACAAAGATGAAGCTGAAGAAATCCGCCAAAAAACAGGGATCACACTCTCCCCGTACTTTCCGGCTTCCAAGCTTGAATGGATCATGACAAATGTGGAAGGCGCAAAAGAGCTTGCGGACAGAGGTCTCCTCGCGATGGGGACCATGGATGCCTGGTTGATCTGGAATCTCACGAAAGAACATCATTTCCGGACCGATTACTCCAACGCATCAAGGACTCAGCTTTTCAATCTGCACACTTTAGATTGGGATGACGATCTCCTGAAGAGTTTTGGTATCCCCCGTTCCGCGCTGCCGGATGTCTGTATGTCCGACTCCGTCTTCGGAACAACGGATCTGAACGGACTGCTTCCTCAGTCCATTCCGATCTGCGGCGTCCTCGGAGACAGTCACGGAGCGCTGTTCGGGCAAAATTGCCGGAAAGCAGGGGAACTGAAAGCTACTTACGGAACGGGCTCCTCTGTCATGATGAACATCGGGGAAGAGCTGAAGCTCTCTGACAGCGGTCTTGTAACATCTCTTGCGTGGGGACATAACGGAAAGGTCCAGTATGTCTTCGAGGGCAATCTGAACTACACGGGCGCCGTCATCACCTGGCTGAAAGACAGCATGGAACTGATCGGTAATGCCGGCGAAACAGGGCCTATGGCTGAGCAGGCCAACCCGGAAGACAAAACCTACTTCGTCCCTGCTTTTACAGGACTCGGATCTCCTTATTGGGACAGCAAGGCTACCGGCATGTTCACGGGCATTACCCGAACCACCGGTAAAAAGGAAATCGTAAAGGCCTGTGTCGAGTGCATCGCGTATCAGATTACGGATCTTATTGAGTTTATGAGGGAAGATACCGGTTTCGGGATCGACGCGATCCGTGTGGACGGAGGGCCGACAGCGAATCGCTATCTTATGCAGTTCCAGAGCGATATCGCAAACGCAGCCGTACAGATTCCCGAACTGCAGGAGCTCTCCGGCATGGGCGCAGCCTACATGGCCGGGATCTCAGCCGGGGTCTATGACCCTGACGAGATCTATAATCAGATCGGGTATACAAAGTATGAACCAGAGGCGGATGACGCCTTCAGAGCAAAGAAGTACAGCGGATGGAAAACCGCCGTGCATCAGGTGCTGACGCACTGAAAAAGACACCCTGCCGGAGCGCAGGGTGTCTTTCACTTTTAACGCAATGGTTTTTGACGCACTTCCCGGGTGATCTCCTCTCTTCCCTCAGGGCTCTTTCGAGTAAGATGGATGTACCTTTAGCGGCTGCTGTCGATTCACTCAGAGAGGAGATCACCCGGTCAGCGCTGCGCAGCGGCTGCACGAAAAAAGGGGTTGTGATCACAACCCCTTAACGTAAGCAGTATTTGCGCCGGGAAGTCCGTCCGATTCTTTCGCAACGTTTCCTCGGCGGCGGCACGCGCATGCAATGCAGAATAAACCTGCAGCTCACACACACCTATGCATACTC
>CADCQE010000225.1 GCA_902803505.1 uncultured Lachnospiraceae bacterium
TAAGTATGTGACAGACTTCGTGACACCTGCAGTCGCAAAAGCCCCCAATACCATTATTACTCCGCATCTGGGCGCTTCCACGAAGGAGTCCGAGGACAATTGTGCGGTGATGGCGGTAAAGGAAATTCGTGATTACCTTGAGAACGGCAATATCAAGAACTCAGTGAATTACCCAAGCTGCGAGATGGGCGTGTGCACGACAGCCGGGAGGATCGGGATCAACCACAAGAATGAACCGAACATGCTCGCGCAGCTCATGGGCGTTCTCGGTGAGGCCGGTGTGAACGTGGCGAATATTTCCAACAAGAGCCGCGGGGACTGGGCCTATTCCCTGATCGATACGGACTCGGCCCTCACGGAAGAAATTGCCGGCAGGCTTGGCAGGATCGAAGGCGTTACAAAAGTGCGCATCGTGAAATAAGACTTTGATTCTTTACCGGATCCCAAAAGTATGATACGCTAAGAGTGCGCTTCACAGTTTTTACAGGCTGGCTTTTGAATTTGTCTCATGATGAATTTCTTGGTCCAGTGCATTCACATCTATACGAATCCTATATACATAAAAAACCTGTCAGTGGTGTAAGGAGGTTTCGGTATGAATGGAAATGGCATGAATGGCGGCATGAATAACGGCATGAATCATTACGGCATGAACAACAGCCAAATGAGAGGGAACGGCATGAACGGCTACGGTATGAATGGCGGCGGAGGGAACGAGAACGACGCCAATGACCAGACCGTACTGAAGAAGATCCGGAATGTGACATATGTGTTTTCTATCATTTATGTTGTCGTCGGTGTTGCCTTGATCGCAGCCCCGAATGTGATGATCAATGTCCTGGGATTCATATTGGGATTGCTCGCCTTCGCTCTGGGCATCTATCGCTTAGTCGTTTATTTTACCCAGCAGCGGATTGAGTCCTACCTGGCTACGGATCTTTTTGCCGGGGTACTGCTTGCGGTATTGGGCTTCATCTGTCTGATCTATCACAATCAGGTGCTGACCTATGTGACGATCATATTCGGAGTCCTGCTGATCTTTGGCAGTGTCCTGAAGATGCAGTATTCCATTATCATGCAGAAGGTAGGCCATCTCTACTGGTGGATCGCATTGATCCTTGGAATGGTTTCTGTCGTTTTCTCGGTGCTTGCGATCATGAAGCCTCCCTTTATTGCGAATACGTACGTCGTTGTGGTGGGAGCCTTCCTGCTCTACGACGGCATCACTTCGCTCGTGACCGCTTTCCTCGGAGAGCATTTCATGAAGCAGCTGAGAAAGGGGATTACGAAAGGCTGGGGACATGCGCCGGATCCTTCCCAGATCCCTCCCGCGCAGAACAATCAGGCTTTTGCAACGAATCAGCCTGGCTGGTCACAGGGCTATGCCCAGAACGGGACTTATCCGCAGCAGGCGGCGGGCATGAGTGCTGTACCTGCGCCGGAACAGAAAAAGAATTCCTTCCTGTCCGGGTTCTCCTCTCTCTTCAAGAAGAAAGAAAAAGAATCGCCTGCGGGCGAAGGACTGGGGCATCCTCAGGCGGGGGATCCCTTCTCATCAACTCCCTCCGGAGATGCTTCTATGGCGGGAGTGAGCTTTGATGCCGGAAAGGAAGCAGCTTCTTCTCCGGCTCCGGAGAGCACGGCGGTGCCTGCGTCTGCAGAAGCTCCTGAAGCCGAGGCCCCGTCTGAAGAAACAGAGGAAGTTGTCGAGGAATCGGTTCTGACGCCGGATGCACCGGATTCAGACGGTGAAGCAGATCAGGATCCGCTGCCGGAGTTGAAGCCCGATCCTGTCGCCCCCGGAGAAGAGATGCCTAAGCCACGCTTTGATCCCGAGACAGGCAAGCCCATTGAATAAGTATTTCTATGAGTATTATCAGACAAGGAACTTCTTCAATGAATGATTTGTAATAGTTCAGCACCCATGCCTTATGAATCCATTTCCATAGGAGATCTATACGGGATGGGTGCTGAATCCTTGTTTTTTCATCGTTTATCTTATACTAGTTAACCTTAGTAATTGCCGAAGGCAATTGCTTAGATTAACTGCATATAGGGAAAACGAAAGGTTCTGCGCAGCAGA
>CADCQE010000226.1 GCA_902803505.1 uncultured Lachnospiraceae bacterium
ACTGCCTCATTTTATGTCGCGAAAAGAACCGTCCCCACTGCAGCATCACTCCAGATTGACATCCGGAACCGCCTCGATTACGAAGAAGCCGTTCTCATCTGTCCCGGAGAAGTAATCGTCATCCGGATCGTTGAAATACGGTGTGTCATCGAGAACCACGTTCTCTTCTTCCGGCTGCGGCGTGTCGTCCTCAATGTAATAAGCATCCGGGATCTCCACGAAGATCTCCTGAGGTGCCGCCTCTTCGGCAGTGTCTCCGGACGAGACCTCCCTGGCTTCCTCTTCGACAGCATCCCCGGCCGGGATCTCCTCAGCGATCTCACCGATCACGTCCGTCATGTTCTCGATGGCTTCAGCGGCGTTCGCAGCTGTCTCGTAGAAGTAATAGTTCGCACCGATCTGGACGCTGCCTTCGACGTAGTCATCTGCGCGGAAGCTGATATACGAGTGGTTGCGCAGACCGCCTGTGAGGCAGTCGCTGACAGCCTGTTTTACGAAATCCGGGACATTGCCCTTGAGGCGTCTCTCGTAGTACAGCGGATCCTCCACATCCGGAGAAAACGCGTACTGGCTCTCTGCCGTCAGCTGGTCAAAGGCCGTTGTGCCGAAGCCTCCGTAATTGACGTCCGCCCGGTTCATAACGGAACTGATCACCGCGAGGGCGCCGTCATAAGACGTATCGTCTTCCTGGGCCACCACCGCCCAGATCAGCTCGAGCTGGGCTTCCGTATATTCTGTTGTGTCAAGGCGGACACCATTGCTTCCGAGGATCGCTGCCGTATAAGGCTCCAGCGTACTGTCCGCTGTGTCTTTTTTCGGATCAAGCGGCTTCTCCTCGGTGCTGGCGATATCTTTGGTGTCCTTAGAGGAACCGGAAGCAGCAGAATTCAGTGCATCCTCCGTTGTCGTCTCCTCCTCGGCCGTCTCCACCGCTTCTCCGGATGAGGCCTCTGTCCCGTCAATCACAAGGTATGCATTCCCTGAGGGCTCCTCTGCTTCACTGATGGCAGCACTCTCAGAAGACTCCTTTTCTTCGCTTATGACAGTGTCCCCAGAAGATTTCTCTTCTTCACTTATGACCGCATCCTCCGAAGATTCCTCCTCTTCACTTATGACAGTGTCCTCAGAAGATTCCTCTTCCTCACTTCTGGTCACTTCCTCGGAAGGCTCCTTTTCAACACTTGCGGCAGGATCCTCAGAGGTCTGCTTCGCCTCGCCGGCGTCTGTATCCACAGCCGGCTGCTCTGTATCCTCAGCCGTGTCCTCTGCATCGGCATCCGCCACGGCGTCGATAATTCCGTCATCTGCATCATCCGGGGTATTCTCGGCCGGAAGCTCCTCAGACAGAGTCTCCTCAGTCGGGATAAGTTCATCCAGGGATTCCTCAGTGGAAGGCTCGTCAGCAGAGTTCTCCGCCGTCTCATCCTCCGCAAGGATCGTATCGATCATCTTATTCAGCTCGTCCTCAGTGCTCTCCTTCTCTTCCGTGACGGTGTTCTCCGGACGGACAGCGGAGGTCTCCTCCGTGTCAAAGCGTGTGAGGTCGAATTTATCAATCAGGGCGCGGATCTCCGACTGGTAGTTCGGATTGGTGGCATACCCTTTCAGTCCCACCGCGATCACATGGTCCACATCGGTCTCGGCAATCAGATCGGGGTGCAGACCCACCTTGAAGGCTGCGTAGTCCACCATGCAGCTCTCCATGTCTTCATAGAGACGCATGGATTCAAAGTTGTAAGCATTCCCGCCGCCGACGTACTGGGGAACAAGGCGGGTGGCCGCACTGCCGTCCCAGGGGCTGGTCCAGGTGCTGTTATTGAGATCCTCATTCATTCCGAGGATGTTGTTATCCGTTGACTGGATGCCAGCAGCCGAGCTTCCGAAGGACAGCCATCCGCTCTCATTGATCGCCTGGGCGATAATCACTGAGCGGCAGAAGCCGTAGGTCTTCCACTCCTTCAGGGAAGCCTGGGCGAGAGCCTCGATAATAGCCTCCTGCGCAGCGGCATCCCCGTCGTAAGCCATCTGGCCGATGGCCTGCAGCGAAGAAGCCTGAGTGGAGCTGTTGCTTCCTGGCACAGCCACATTTTCAGCGCCTGTGTCAGAAATATAGCGGCAGCCCCAGCAGACCTTATTGTAATCCACATTCTGGACAATGATTCCGGTCGCGGAAGAGCTGGCATTGACGGCCTGGCCATTCCCCACATACATCAGGACGTGGTACACCACGCCGTCCCTCGCATAGAAGAGCAGATCGCCCGGGAGTGCTTCCTCCTTCGGGATCTTCACGCCCACTTCCGCCTGCTCATAGGAGGTTCTCGGAAGCGAGATGCCGAACTGCGCGTAGACCTGCTGCGTAAATCCCGAACAGTCGCAGCCCTTCGTCAGCGATTCACCGCCCCAGACATAAGGATTGCCGACAAACTGTTCCGCAAATGCAATCATGGCCTGCCGGTCTACAGTAGCCGTTCCGAGGGCCTGGATAATGGAGGTGACGTCCTTAGTTGTGTTCAGAGAGTAGCGATAAGCCGTGTTCTCCAGGGGATCGACGAGCTGCTCAGCAGTCGTGATGCCGGTTTCACCCAGTGAATCCACATATTCACTCACCTGAGCCCCGCTCTTCAGCGAGCTCATCTTCACGAATCCCCGGACCTCACCGGATTCTACATAGGCCCAGCCGGACCCGTCGTTCTCCTCAGAGAGAATGTAGCACACATCCTTTGCGCCGAGCACGCCGATCGTTCTTGCGGTATCGCTCTTCGCCTCGAGGATATTGACACTGCTCTCGCCGGCCGACATGGCCGGAACCTTCTCGATCTTTGTAAATCCTACATTGAGGGCAAGGCGCTTCTGCGCATTCGTCACGAAATAGGTTCCGGAGTAATACGCTCTGTTCGAAGACAGGAAGCCGCTGCTCCTGGAAGCCTCGATCTCTCTCTCTTCGTCCGCCGCCTTCTTGGCTGCCAGCTGGGAGGCCGCTCTCATGCGCTCAATATCCCGGTTCTGCCTCTCAATCTCAGCCGTTTTCTTCTCTACAGCCCGCTGCGCAGCCGCGCTTGCGTCAGCGGATTCCTTCTCATCCTTCTCCTCTTCCGCCTCAGGCGTCGGAGTCGTCTCCGCCTCCTCAGCAGGCTTCTCATTCTCTGCGGCCTGGTCTGTCTCCTTGCCGGAGGCCGCCGCATCTTCTTCGCCCTGCTTGTTCTCCTGTCCTTCCGCCTGGGTCTCGCCGTCTCCTGAGCTGCTGTCGCTTCCGCTGCTTTCGGTCCCGCTGCTTTCGCTGCTTCCGCCGCTCTCAGCGGTATCGCCGCTTCCGCCGGATTCCCCTGAAGAATCGGATGCGGAGCTGTCTCCGCCTCCCTCGGACGTACTGTCGGCGCCGCTTTCTCCGGAGGAGCTGTCTCCCTCCGTCTGACCGCCGG
Organism: uncultured Lachnospiraceae bacterium; assembly: GCA_902803505.1. GTDB lineage: Bacteria > Bacillota > Clostridia > Lachnospirales > Lachnospiraceae > Chordicoccus. Next base: position 3,420 of record CADCQE010000226.1, read on the forward strand.
ATCCGCCTTCTTCTCCGGAGCTCTCCTCCGAGCCGCTCTCCTCCCCGCCGGTATCGGCGGAGCCCTCTGACTGCGTCAATTCCGGCCCGGCAAGCTCCGTCTCCGATGACTCAGATGCCAGATCGGTATTGTCTTCTTCCTCTTCCACAGAGTCGGATTCTGAAGCGCCCACAGTATTCACTTCATGACTGCTCTCTTCTGCGGCTGTATCCATAGGGGCAGAGCTTACCGCAGCTGTCGCGGTTCCACCCAATAGCACGCCCGTGAGCAATGCGCTGACTAACTGGTTTCGTTTCTTCAAACTAATCCTCCTCTTAAAGCGAATCACGGTGCCGGACACCTCGCAGGCTGCCACGCTGTGATTCTTCAAGTGCAGGTATGTCATGTCCTGTCATCTTTATATCACATAAATTCATAAAAAGTGTGAACAACGATATCATTTTCTTCTGCGATTCTGCCGCTTCAGGCGAATTAATGCTTCTTTTTTACGAATGTCCAGCATTTCCTCTTCCGAAATGAGCTTGATCGTGCGGATGGCGTAGTACTTTCCATCATGTGCCTCCCGCACGCGGAGTTTACATTTGATATAGCCGTGCTCCTTACAGTACCCCACTGCGAGATGATTTCTGCCGCTGCTGTCCGAGAAGAAACGGATCTGCCTCGGCACATCCCGGCCGCACACATAGCAGCGGACCGCAGTCACATCCTTGGCCGCAAGAAGCTGCTCCTTCGTGTCGAACTCCCGGGAGATGAATTTCTCGTAGTCCGGATAAATGAGAACGATTTCTTCTTCCTTACTCTTCGGATTCCGGTAACAATCAATGGAATAATTCGATGCAATGATGTCGTCGGGAATCGTCTGAAATACACGCGCCGTATAGACGGCGTCCTCTCTCGCGAGATGATATTCGCCGTCCTCAGGTAAATGAAGGTATTCCACCGCATAATTCAGGGCGCGCCGTTCCTTCCGGGTCTCGTAAGTAATCGCAAAAAGCTTCTGCACATCCTCGTAGAGAAGCGGTCCCTTCAAAAGATCTCCCACGCGGAAATAGTTGAGGTTCCGCTGCAGCTCCATCAGATCCAGGGTTCCCCAGGTACAGAAGCGATAGTCTTCACCGCACCAGTGGATAAAATCCCGTGCCACATCGCGGAACATCCTGCCCTGACGCAGATCCGATTCCTTCAGTCCTATGACCTTGCTGGTCTGAAAATGAAGCCTCCTGTAGATCGTCGGACGGATCAGTGCATGGAAGGTGTCGATGAATTCCTTCTTTTCATTTAATTTTACAGCACCAATTTCTATGATCTCAAATGGCAGCTTTGGATTCTCAAAGTCCTTCCCGTAAGGGCACTGGTTCCATTCGAGGTCAAAAATAATATAATTCACTGTATTATTATACCCTTATTATGGTAACCTCGGCAAGCGCTACTTGTTGAGGTCCGGTTGGGGGAAAGGACTAGATCTGCCATTTTGTTATACTAGTTAACCTTAGTAATTGCCGAAGGCAATTGCTTAGATTAACTGCATATAGGGAAAACGAAAGGTTCTGCGCAGCAGA
>CADCQE010000227.1 GCA_902803505.1 uncultured Lachnospiraceae bacterium
CCGAAGGTGTAGATGTTCCGGAAGGCCTGGGCGAAGGTCTCGCCGTTGAGCTGTCCGGACACCGTAAGATTCGTGGCCTTTCCGAAGAAATCCGCAGAGTAATCCACGTCGCCATTTTCATTTTTCGGAAGGTTCATGAGGTCCATCGTCGTGACCTGGAACATCTCGCCGGCGCCCTCTGCGTCAGAGCCGGTGATGATCGGCGTGTGGACGTAGACGAAGCCCTGCTCCTGGAAGAACTGGTGGATGGCGTAAGCGATCACCGAGCGCACCCGGAACGTGGCCTGGAAGATGTTCGTGCGCGGACGCAGGTGAGGCATCGTCCGCAGGAACTCCATGGTGTGGCGCTTCTTCTGCATCGGGAAATCCGGTGTGGACGCGCCTTCCACTTCCACGCTCTCCGCCTGGATCTCGAAGGGCTGCTTCGCCTCCGGTGTCGGCACCAGAGTGCCCGTCACGATGACCGCCGTGCCCACATTGAGGTGCGCCACCTCGTCGAAATTCGCCAGCTTGTCGCTGAACACCACCTGCAGTGTCTCAAAGAACGTGCCGTCGTGAACAATCATAAAGCCAAATGATTTGGAGCCGCGGATACTGCGCACCCAGCCCCCGATGGAGATCTGCTTGTCGAGATACGCCTCCCGGTCGCGGAAGATCTCCTTTACAGTCACTAATTTTTGCATGACTTATGTTCCTCCTATCCCTTACTCATTCTGTACATTATAGTGAGATGAACCGGACTTGTCCAGTGGGTGCATGCTGCAGCAAGAAGCGCCCCCAGCCTCACGGCTGGGAGCGCCCCTCCACCACAATCACATATTCTCAACAATTCTGCAGCTTATGCAGCTGTTGATTCAGCAACGGATTCTGCCTCAGATCCAGCAGCTTCTGTATCCTCAACGTTCTGGATGGAAGCTGTCATAATGCCGCAGATCGGAAGGAAGTCTTCGTCAGATGCCGGATAGAAGGAGAACTCAAGAAGGTTGCCCTGCTCTGTAGCAAATGCGACGCATGCTGTATCCGTATCCTTCATCATATAAGTAACAACCGGGAGATCATTGATTGAACCGTACTCGATGTCACTGACGCCTTCAATATCCTCGATCATAGCGCCATAATCTTCGACAGACTCAACGCCTTCAGCATTCACATACACGACAGATGCGACAGCAGACTGGTCATCAGTAGCGTAGTAGCCGATGAAGCCATTGTCAATATCATCCTGTGTCAGTTCTACCGGAGCCATAACCTGCGGAACCCACATAGCAACAGCGAGATCACCAAGTGTTACGAAATCACCGACTCCAAGAACTTCCTCAATGCCTTCCTGGTTGATGACATCTTCCCACTTGAGGTTAAGAGTTCCGGCTTCAGCCGTAGCTGCTGCGGAATCCGCAGTGGACTCTGCTGTGCTGTCTGCTGCGAACACTGTTGCGGAGCTGAGAATCATGCAGGAAGCGAGCGCAACTGCAAAAACCTTTTTCATCATAATAATCTTTCCTCCAATTGGTAATAATAAACCGAGCACATGGCTCTTATAGAAATTTAACACTAAAATGAAACCACTCGCCCCCAAAACAGTCAACGCAACCTTCCCGAACGGCAAAAAATCTGCACGAATGGCAGTATGAGGTAACGATTTCGGCATTTTCTTGGAATTACTTCGGCGGTATGTGACAAGTAAGGTGTATAATGTAAGGGACGAAAGGAGCACTGCCCATGAACCTGACTATCCTGATCGCGGACGATCTCGAAGAAGACCGCCGCCAGCTCATAGATGACCTGACTGCGGCAGCGGCTGTGCGGCAGGGCCTTCACCTGCGGATCCGGGATTATTCCTCCGGGGAGCAGCTGCTGAGGGAGTACGCGCCGGGGTCCGCGCAGCTGGCATTTCTCGATATCTGCATGGATGAGATCAGCGGGATTGAACTGGGGCGCGCCCTGAGGGAGCTGGACAAGAAGCTGCTGATCGTCTTCTTTACTTCGTCCAGGGAGTACGCCTTTGATGCATTTCCCTTACATGCCTTCGACTACCTGCTGAAGCCCTGCAGCAGGGAGACGGTCAGCCGGGTACTTGACGAAGTGGTCCAGACCCTCTCGGAGAAGGAGACGGAGATCGAGATCCGCGCCGCCCACAGCACTTACCGGGTGCCGCTGTCCCAGATCATCTCCATCCATTCCTTCGGCCATTATCTCGACATCTACACAGCCGGCGGGAACCGCATCCGCTCCATCATGACCTTTGCGGAAATCAAAGAGCTCCTGAAGGTGGACGCCCGCTTCCTGGAATGCCATCGCGGCATCCTGATCAACATGGATCACGTCCTCACACTGGGCGAGGACCAGTTCTTCATGGATGAAGGGCCGGCCTGCGCGCTGCGGATCCGCGACCGCTCGAAGCTGATCCGGCAGTTTTCCCAGTACCAGATCTCCCGGATGAAAGGAGAGCGGCCGCGATGAAGGACTCCCTCTTTGCCATGCATTTTCTGGAAATGCTGATCCTGCTGCCAAGCTCCTTCTACGCTTTGTTTCCGGCGCGGGAATATTTTCGCTTCCCGTCCGCGGCCGTCTGGGGTGCGGCCGGAGCCGCGGTGCTCGCGGCAAGTACAGGAGGGGCCTGTCTGTGCAGCCGCTTCGGCTGGTCCACGAATACTGTGCTTCTGCCGTCGCTGCTCATTTTTCTGCTTCTCTATGTGCTCTCGAATTCGCTTTCTCTGTCCAAAAAGCTGTTTCTTTTTGCAAATGCAGCCGCGCTGGGAGCCTTCTGCACTTGTTATATGCGCTTCGTCACTGCGCCGCAAGAGCTCGGGCGGGACGCGGAACCATTTCTTGTATCCTCGTCCCTGATCTGTCTGGGAATAGGGGCGCTGGTTGCCGC
>CADCQE010000228.1 GCA_902803505.1 uncultured Lachnospiraceae bacterium
AATCGTCCTATTCGCCATGCTGCTCTGTATGAGCACTGCAGCATCTGCGGGCACCTTTGGAAGCCGTGCGTCCTATGTTGAGAAGAACACGACAGTTATTACCGACTCCAAAGAGGTGGGTGAGCTGCCCCTTCGTTTTTACACGAAGACGCCGCACATTCCCTATCTGGGAATCGGAGCTTATTCTGAATTTGTCTACAAGCAGCCTCTGACTCTGAGGCAGAATGAGGACGGCACTTGTGCCCTGGTGAATCCGATTGGGGAGGAAGTGCACTGCGATCCCAAGGCGGGTACGATTGAGGTCCGGGACTGGAACCGCTTCTTTGATCTTCCGCTTCCTCTTGAAAATGAGGCTAAGGGATGGAAGGATACAGCGACTCGTTTTGTGCGCATCCTGGATGTTGCGTTTGAGGGAGAACCGGAGATCGTTTTGCTGGATTTTGCCAGATACGGCATTGCGGTCTATGCAGATGAAAAGGATATCTATCTGCCGGTCTCGACTCTGTCCAATATGATGACGGATATTGCAACCAATTATATGCTTTACAACGGGGAGAAGCTGTTTGTGCAGCGGGTGAGCCTGAGCGGTGAAGACCCGGCGGGCGTGTATGAATCAGAAGTACTGAGGGCGGAGACTCAGGGCCGGAAGAGACCGGCTGATATACGGAAGCAGGCCTATGCGGATCTGTGCTTTACGATTGACTATTTCTTCGGACATCCGGGAATTGCATTTCTGGATCAGGCCGTCGCCGACCAGGGTCTCGATAAGGCGCTGACGAATCTCGGAAAGGATGGGGAAGCCTTAAAAGCCGGTCTGACGTCGGAAGATCTGTCGGAATATGTCTCCTCCCTGTACACATTATTTTTCAGATATCTCAGCGACGGTCATACTCTTTACCCCGGCAGCATGGAGGTGAACGGCGAGTTGTTCGATAACCAGGGAATGCTTGGCTCCATTGCGGAAAGCTATCATAGGATTATGGATTTCGCCAATAGTCCGGCTACCATGAGACAGCTCTTGAATAGTGTCATACCGATGGAGCGCAAATTGTTCTGGGGGGATGATGTCTACCGGGAGTGTGACAACACGGCGATTATTCGGCTGGACAGCTTTATGCCGGATGAAGAGGCCTGGGATCTCTACTACAAGGGGGAAGGCGATTTCCCGGAGGACTGCCTCGGGATCGTGCTCACCGGACTGAAGAGAGCCTCTGAGAATCCTGAGATTGAAAATGTGATCCTGGACCTGAGCTGCAACAGCGGCGGCAGCCCGGATGTCATGATGGCGATCCTGGCAGTGACAACGGGACAGGATCAGCTCTTTGGCATACATAAGCTGACAAACAGAAGGATGACATTTACCTTTGAGGCGGATACGAATTTCGACGGCGTATATGATGAGAAGGACAAAGAGACGAAATATGATTTTAACTATGGCGTCCTCGTCACCCGCTATGCATTTTCCTGCGGAAACCTCTTTCCTATTATCTTCCGGGAAGGCGGCGCCGTGCTGATCGGTGAGCCGTCCGGCGGAGGATCCTGCTGCATCCAGATTGGGACCGATCCGGAGGGCTTCTACTATTTCCTGTCCAGCGCCCAGTGGCAGCTGACGGACTCTGAGAATGTCTCTGTTGAAGGCGGCTGCAAGATCGATCTGCCCATCGAAGCGAAGACCAATGGGATCGGGAAAGCTATCTACGGACTCTTGGGGATGGAAGGGGGAGTTCCCTCTTACGAGAATTATTTCGATGAGGAGCATTTGTCGGAATTGATGAACGATTACTTTATGACTGAGACGGAGGCGGATGTGGCTGCTTGATGTGAGTCAATGGGGACGGTTCTTTTCAGTACCTCAGCAAAACACGTATTCCCTGAGCCGCTGCAGTGCCTCCCGGACCCGCGCCTTGGGAAGCGCCAGATTCATCCGGACGCAGTATTCGCCTCCGAAGGCCGCGCCGTCCTGGCAGGCCACTCCGACGCGCCACATCTGATCCTCGAGCATGGGAAGCGTCATCTCGTGCGAGAGGCACCACTCCCTGCAGTCAATGAAGAGCATATAAGTCCCCTGGGGCACGGCGACGTTGACGCCCGGGAAATGCTTCCGGATGAATTCTACCGCATACCGGACATTCTCTGTGAGGACGGCTGTCAGCTCGTCGACCCAGCGGGCGCCCTCTTCGCTGTAAGCTCCGATGAGCGCGTGCATGGAGAGCACGTTTATGTGGTTATAATAGCTCAGGGAGGCCTCCCTACGGACCTGGTCCCGGAGCCGTTTATCGTAGATGATGTGATAGCTTCCGACGAGGCCGGCCAAGTTGAAGGTCTTGGAGGGGGCGTAGAGTGCCACTGTCCGCTTCCGAGCATCCTCGCTGATGCTCTGGGAGGGAATGTGC
>CADCQE010000229.1 GCA_902803505.1 uncultured Lachnospiraceae bacterium
CCCCGTTGCTCCGCATCTCGCCCCGCAGCATCTCGATTCTCTTCTTGACTGTCTGTGCTGTCACATGTTCCATAGTTTGCCTCCTCTTTACCTACGCGGCTTAGTATAGCAGATTTTTCGTGAGATAGAAAGAGCGGGTCAGGAGGGATAGTTCCGTAACATTTTTGTAATGATATCTTATAATTGTATTCACATTTCAATGCTATACTATGCTTCATGGATAAAACGATCCCTCTAAATTCAGGCACGGACATGCCTCTCCTGGGTCTGGGGCTCTACAAAGCCACCGGAGAAGGTGAGGCCGAGAATGCCATCCGCTCAGCGGCGCTGATGGGCTACCGCTTATTTGATACTGCCTCTGCTTACAAGAACGAGATAGAGGTCGGTGCCGGCATCGCATCCTGCGGGATTCCGAGAGAAGAGATCTTCGTCACGACGAAGATCTGGAACAACGCGCAGCGCATCGGCAATATCGAGAAAGCTTTCGAGCGCTCTCTGGACAGGCTGAAGCTTGATTATGTGGATCTGTACCTCATCCAATGGCCGGTGCCGGGTTGCTATATTGACACCTGGCACGTCTTCGAAGACCTCTACCGCTCCGGCCGGGCCAGGGCCATCGGTGTCTCCAATTTCAATGAATACCAGCTTGACGATCTGATGATGCACTCAGAGATCGTCCCGGCGGTCAACCAGATCGAATACCACCCCCTCTTCAATCAGGACAGCATACGCAATTTCTGCCTCAAGAACGGCATCGCCGTGCAGGCCTGTGCGCCTCTTGCCAGGGGTGCTTACCTGAACAGGGATGTGCTCCGGGTCATTGCAGAAAAATACCACCGGAGTACCGCGCAGATCGGTCTTCGGTGGCTGATTCAGAAGGGCTGTGCCGTGATCCCCAAGTCCACGCGGGAAGAGCGGATTCTCGAGAACAGCCAGATCTTTGATTTTGAGCTTGACCTAAGAGAGATGGAGGCGATCGACGCCCTCAACGAGAATTATCGCTCCGCCAGTATTCCGGAAGATCTTCTTGTGTGAGCGCATTTTCCATCTTCCGCTCCCGCATCATAAGCGCCCGGACAGCGTCCTTTGCGCTCTCTCCTTCAAACAGCACTTTGTCCACCTCTTCTATGATCGGAAGAGGTGTTTTATATTTTCCGGCGAGGGCAATCGCGGCTTTAGCCGAATAGACGCCCTCCACGATCTGTCCGACCTCTGCCATCGCCTCATCGGCAGTCTTGCCCTGGCCGATCAGGATGCCGGCCCGGCGGTTCCTGGAATGCATGGAGGCGCAGGTCACGATCAGGTCGCCCATGCCGGACAGCCCCTGGAGCGTCCCCGGCCGAGCTCCCATCGCAATGGCCAGGCGGGAGATCTCGTGGATGCCCCTGGTGATCAAGGCCGCTTTGATGTTGTCGCCGTAGCCGATTCCATCCAGCATGCCCGCAGCCAGCGCGATGACATTCTTCAAAGAGCCGCCCAGCTCAACTCCCAATACATCCGGAGATGTGTAGACACGGAAGGTTTCGCTCATAAACGCATCCTGTATGAACTCGGCAAATTCCCTGCTCTTCGCCGCCGCCACGATGGCGGTAGGCATGGAGCGGATGACCTCTTCCGCGTGAGTCGGGCCCGACAGTGCGGCAACCTCGTTGCCGGGGAGCAATACCTCCAGAAGATCCGTCTGGGTCAGGAGGGTCCCTTCCTCAATCCCCTTCGTCACGGTCACAATCCGGTTTCCCTCCCCGATTGCCTCGCGGAAGGACTCCGCCGTCGCCCGGGTGTAGGGAGAAGCTACGGCAAAGACAATGAGTCCGGCGCCCCGAATGGCCTCCCTGCGGTCGTTCGTGTAATAGATGCTCTCCGGGAACTCGATCCCGGGAAATGCCTGCGGCAGCGAGCGCTCTCTCGTAAGGCGTTCCGCCTCCGCTTCCGAATGGGCCCAGACGCGCACATCGTGCCCTTGTCTTGCCAGATGAGAGGCGATGGCCATACCCCATGCCCCGCAGCCAATTAAACTGATGTTCATAATCCTCATCCCACCTTATTTTTCTTAAAAATGTATGTCTTGCGCTCTGTGTGCTGAAGCAGCCGCTTGATATTGCCTCTGTGCTGATAGACGATCAGTCCTACGATTGCCGCCACAATGAAATACATCTCGATCAGACGGGGCTGCTCCATATGGAAGAGGCCGAGCTGTCCGCTGATGATCGTGCCGATCAGGAACTCCGCGCCAACCAGAAGGCTCGCCAGGGAGACGTAATGGATCAGGGCGATGGTACCAAAGAACAGGATGTTTCCGATGATGGTCATCGGAAGGGAGATGGTGTTGATGATGCCGGCCATGCAGGCGACACCCTTTCCTCCCTTGAAACCCATGTAAAAGGGGAAATTGTGTCCCAGGATCGCTCCCAGCCCGGTGTAAGTGCGAAGCAGGAAATCGATCTCAGGGTGCTGTCTGCCGAAGAGGAACCAGACGAGGAGCACCGCCAGAATGCATTTTACAATGTCTCCTACCATGACAAGGATACCGACTTTGACACCCATCGTCCGGAGCGCATTCGTGGTGCCGGCATTTCCCGAGCCCTTGTCCCGGATATCGAAGCCATGGATCTTTCCGTAAATATAGGAAGTCTGGAAGAGACCAAAGAGGTAACCAATGAGCAATGCTGCGATTCTCATAAATACACCATCCTTTTCTATGAATTTATCGTCGTCCTGTCGCGCTCGCTGCGCTCCCGGACGATCAATTTGAGTGCCGTTCCCTTAAAAGCGAAGGACTGCCGGATCTGATTCTCAATATATCTCAGATAGGAGAAATGCATCAGTTCCTTGTCGTTTACGAAGATCACAAAGGTCGGCGGCTTCACGGCGACCTGGGTGATATAGAAGAGCTTCAGTCTCCTGCCTTTGTCCGTGGGCGGGGCTTGAAGGGCCACGGCCTCCGTCATGATCTCGTTGAGCACGCCTGTGGGGATGCGCCTGGTCTGGTTCTCCAGGACCATGTCCACCGTGGCGAAGAGGCGGTGGAGCCTCTGCCCGGTCAGTGCTGAGATGAAGAGGATCTCCGCGTAGGAGAGGTAGGAAAGAATCCTCCGCACTTCCTTCTCGTAGTCTCTGGTGCTGTTGGTTTCCTTGTCTGCCACAGCGTCCCATTTGTTGACGGCTATGACGATGCCCTTGCCCCGCTCATGGGCGATTCCGGCGATCTTGGCATCCTGTTCGGAGATCCCCTCCACGGCGTCGATCACGAGCACTACCACGTCGGCCCTGTCCACGGCGGCAACGGTCCGGATGACCGTGTAGTGCTCAAGCTCCTCCTTGATCCTGCTCTTTCGCCTGAGGCCTGCCGTGTCAATGAAGATATACTCACGGCCCTGGTATTTGACCGAGGTGTCGATGGCGTCCCGCGTCGTCCCGGCGATGTCCGAGACGATCAGGCGGCCCTCCCCGGTCAGCTTATTGATGAGACTGGATTTTCCCACATTCGGCTTGCCGACAATGGCGATGCGGGGGATCTCCTGTGCCTCTTCCTCTTCTGCGGCCTCGTCGAAATAGGCCGTCACCTGGTCGAGAAGATCGCCGATGCCCTGCCGGTTCGCCGCCGAGATGGGAACCGGGTCCCCTATGCCGAGCTCATAGAACTCGTAGACGTAGGGCTCCTGCTTCACGTAGTTGTCCACGGCGTTGACGCACAGGATCACGGGCTTCCCGGACTTCCGGAGCATGTCTGCCACCTTGCCGTCCGCGTCCTGCACGCCGCTTCTGAGATCCACCATGAAAATAATCACCTGGGCCGTATCAATTGCGATCTGTGCCTGTTCCCTCATCTGGGACAGGATCACATCCGAGCTCTCCGGCTCAATGCCGCCTGTATCGATTATGGTAAAATGGTATCCGGACCAGTCCACATCTGCATAGATGCGGTCGCGGGTCACGCCCGGCGTGTCCTCGATGATGGAGATCTTCTTTCCGGCCAGCGCGTTAAAGAGCGTGGACTTTCCGACGTTCGGCCGGCCTACAATTGCCACAATTGGTCTGCTCATGTTCTTTTCCTTTATCTTTTCTCTATTGATGATTACTCTTTAAGCGATTCACTTGAGTAAAGCATCTGTATCCGAAGGATCCTGTGGATGTTCCGCAGATCAGAGGCCGGGATCCCGATCCGGGACCTCATAGTTCTGCCAATCATGATCCGAGGAATCCGGAAGGCCAAGCACTGCTCTGATGAGCGCCTCTCCCCCGTCCTGCACGACTCTGAGCGGCAGCCCCAGGGCTGAGGAGACGTCCTCCGTGGTCTTGTCGTCCAGGAAGACATTCTCACCGCGCCGCAGCATGGCCGAGGAGATCAGGAGCTCCTCCCCAAGGTCTTCTCCTCCGGCAAGCCTTGCGGAGAGCTGGTGGATGAGATCCGTCCCGGTCAGGAGGCCCGTCACAGTGATGCCCTCTCCGAAGTAATCGTTCCGTATGGGAAGTACGCGGGCCCGGCACCCGGGAAAGGCCTCCTCGGCCTCTTTCAGAAGCTCTGTGAGATAGGGAGCGGGGAGCTTCCCGCACACACAGGTGACGCTTCTGCTTTGGGGCAGGGCGAATTCTCCGTTCGCAAAGCTCTTTTTGTACGCTTCCAGCGCGCTGTGCGTCTCATTGATGAGGAGGCGAAGCATCCCCACGCCATTTTCATATTGAAGGAAGCCGTCGTATCTCTCCTCTTCCGGGAGAGGCCTGCCCGCCAGAATATACCACTCGTCGGAGGCGTGAACCAGATGGCACAAGGAGACGCTGTCTGCATCCTCATCGGCAGCCCCGCTTCCGCAGGACTTCGAGAGCCCGTCCCGGATCCTTTTCTGCCAGGCCTCGATGCAGTCGATGACCCGGCCCGCCTCTGCGGGAGTAAAGGGCTCAAGGGGTTCGAGTCCCTCCCGGAAGCGGCTGAGTCCCACGGGAACCACGGATACGCTCTTTAGTTCAGGGAGATATCCCGTCAGATCGCGGATCGTGCGCTCCAGCTCCTCTCCATCGTTCCAGCCTTTGCAGAGAACAATCTGGGCGTTCATGGAGATGCCGGCATCCTTCAGCCGCTTCATTTTCCCGAGGGCCTCGCCCGCGAAGCGGTTCCGCAGCATGCGCACCCTGAGCTCGGGATTCGTCGTGTGCACGGAGATGTTGATGGGCTCCATGCGGTAGCGGATGATGCGGTCCAGGTCGTGCTCCGACAGGTTCGTCAGCGTCACATAATTGCCCTGGAGGAAGGACAGGCGCGAATCGTCGTCTTTGAAATATAAGGTCTCCCGCATGCCCGGAGGCATCTGGTCAATGAAACAGAAGATGCAGTGGTTGCAGCAGGAGCGGTAACTGCTCATTAAACCGTTCTCGAAGCTCAGTCCGAAGTCCTCGCCCGTCTCCAGATGCACCTGTACCTCGCTCTCCTCGCCGTTCTCCTCACGGATCCGCACGGTGCACTCTTCATCAGCCATCCGAAAGCGGTAATCAAAGACGTCCTCCACAGGGAACCCGTTGACGGACACGAGATACATGCCGGGTTCTATGCCCAGCTCCCAGGCGGCGCTCTCCTCTTCCACGGCCGTGATCCTATGTCCCTTTGTCTTCCAATCCATATCTTCCACGTTCACAATATACCAATTCTTTCTCCGTTTGTAAACTTGATTGGTTATTTGAAAAATGATACACTTATTACAGCATTTACGTTTGATGCGACAGTGATCTCATCGAACTTGTGTGTTTATGCATTTTCAGGGTATCTTTCGGCAAAGGAGGTCAGACATGCCGACAGCAGAAAAAATAGAGAAGAAACTGCCCGTCGCACCGCTGAAGATCGCGTATATCGATGGAAGCCGTTCCATCGCCAAGCAGGTCAATTCCGCGCTTGTTAAGATGAGGCGCTCCATCGCGCTGAGGGATAAGTCCGCTCAGTCCATTGCCGGATATATCGAGCCCGGCTACCTTCTCGATACGAAGCTGATGCGCTACGGCACCGGGGAGGGACGGGCCGTCATCAATGAATCCGTGCGGGGCGCTGACCTCTATATCGTGGCCGATGTGATGAATTACTCGGTCACTTACAAAGTAGTGGGGCGCATCAATCACATGTCGCCGGACAACCATTTCCAGGATCTCAAGCGCATCATCTCCGCAGCGAACGGGAAGGCCTTCCGCGTAAGCGTTGTCATGCCCTTTCTCTATGAGAGCCGTCAGCACAAGCGCACCGGCAGGGAATCCCTGGATGCGGCCATGGCCCTGCGGGAACTCCAGAACTACGGCGTGAGCGAGATCATTACCTTCGATGCCCACGATCCCCGGGTGAGAAATGTCATTCCCCTGCGCGGCTTTGACAATTTCATGCCTACCTACCAGTTCCTCCGTGCCCTCTTAAAATGTGCGCCGGACCTGAACTTCGACAACAGGCATTTCATGGTCATCAGCCCCGACGAAGGGGCTATGAGCCGCGCGGTCTATTTCTCCAACGTACTCGGCGCCGACATCGGCATGTTCTACAAGCGCAGGGACTATTCCCGTGTCGTGAACGGGAAGAACCCGATCGTCGCCCATGAGTTCCTCGGGGACTCCGTCAAGGACAAGGACTGCGTCATCATCGATGACATGATCTCCTCCGGAGGCTCGATGCTGGACGTCTGCCGCCAGATCAAGGAGCGCGGGGCCAGGCGGGTATTCATCTGCACGACCTTCGGCCTCTTCACAGAGGGCTTTGCGAAGTTTGACGAGGCCTACGAGCAGGGGTACTTCACCAAGCTGATCACGACCAACCTCTGCTACCAGCCGCCTGAGCTCACCAAGAAGCCATATTATGAGACGGCGAATATGTACAAGTACCTGGCAAGTATCATCAATTCGCTCAATCACGACCAGTCCATGGAGAATGTGCGCAGCACAACGCGCAAGATCCAGAAGATGATTGACAAGATGAGCACGAACTCGACGCTGATGGATGAAGGGGCGGAGCTTGAGCTGCACTGAAATGATGCAGTGGGGACGGTTCTTTTTGTGACAGAAAATGGTGCAGTGGGGACGGTTCTCCCTGCATCATTTTTTTGCAAAAAAATGA